>JAQVXM010000026.1 GCA_028709185.1 Minisyncoccota bacterium
GTATTTTAAATCACTTGCCGAACCCATTACTCCAATTTGATATTTTCTCTTTGTCATTTTAATTCAAAAAAATATAATTAGTATTATAATAAACAAAAAAATAAAGACTTGTCAAGTAAAATATTATCTGATGTTATTTAGAAAAAATTTAAGAAAGGCGATGTGATTCACGGAAAAAGCAAAATTCACTTTGAATTTTCCTTTTATTATCGCTCCCTTGTCTTTTCCTTTTACGCCAATATCAATAAAAGATTTTTTAAACGAAAGAAAATCATTTTTTAAAGCAGCCACAGTCAAGGGATCATAAAGCTCAAAATATCTTTTTTTCTTATCGCCAAATATCTTATACCAGTTCTTTATTAAATTGGAAGCAAAGATTTCTGTTTTGTTTTGAAAAATGTTTTTCAAATCGGATTTTTCAATCAAGCACTTGCCGGTAACGTCTAAAGGAACAATAAAAACCGGCATTCCCGCTTTCAAAACAGATCCAACCGCTTCCGGGTCTTGAAAAAAATTAAATTCGGCTTTGGCGGTTTGATTGCCCGGAACATTAAAAGCTCCACCCATTAAATAAACGGTTTTTGTCTTAGAAGCCAATTTTCTATTTTTATTGATTCAAAAATAAAAGAAACGGCATCTTTTTTCTCTTTTTTAAAAATAACCGGCAAATTTAAACCAGCTAAACCATTTTTTCCGTGATAATCAAAAGCGGGAATATATGATTTTCTTTTTAAAGGTCTGGTGCTGCCTTGATAAACCGGAATATCGGCATTTAAGAGAGAAACGACAGAAAGAGTGTTTTTGGTAGTTTGTTTTATGCCGACATTGCCGCCGCAAGAGGTTATGCCCAAAATATTTTTCTGAAAAAGATTATAAAGCAGAATAATAGCCAGAGCGTCGTCAACTCCAGTATCGACATCAAGAATTATTTTGACTTTTTTATTCATAAAAAAATTTGACTTACAATATATTTATATAATATATTGTTTATGCAGTAAAGTTCAGCGTTTTTAAAAATGACAGGAATAAACAACAAAGTTCATCATATGCACGACAAGAAGCGATTGCGCTGATATTTTCGTTCGCGTTAAAAAAAAGATATCAACGCAATCCCCTCTTAATAAAAAGAAGGGATTTTTATTTCAGCACTTTGAAAGGAGAATAAAAGTGAAATATATAATTTCCGAAGATGTGAATTTATTAGCGGAAAGAGAGCTTGAGAGATTAGGCTCAAAAGGAAAAATTGCTCCGGTTTTTTTTGAAGGTTTAAGAAAAAGATTAAAGAAAAAGCTGGGAAAGATTTTCGGAGAAGAGAAGATAGAATTCATTCCAGCAAAAGAAATAAGGAATGGAATGGAAAATCTGATTAAAGAAGCGGCTAAAAAAGAAAGGCAACCGGTTTTTTTGGACAGAGTTTATTTTCCTAAAGCCGAACTACATCTCGACATAACAAGAAGCGTAGATGAATCACTGCAAGAAAAAGAGGAAACGGAAAGGTTCTTTTGCCTTCCCATTAAAAACCAGATTAAAAATCTATCCGATAAAATGAAAGAAATCATTCTTGCCGATGATGTTATTTTTTCCGGAAAAGGAGCGGTAAAAGTCATAAATCTTTGCCGCGAACAAGGAATAGAAGTAAAAACTTTTATTGCCGGAATCTCTATAGGCGAAGGAAAGGAGAGGATAGAGAAAGAAGGAGTTTTAACGCAATCGGTTCTTTATTTTGAAAAAGTGATAGACGAAATCTGCGAGAGAGATTTTTTTGCCGGCATGCCAATGTCGGGAAGGAATGTTCTCCATCAAAAGAGAAATACCGGCGCTCCTTATTTTTTACCCTTCGGTAATCCGAACAAATGGGCTTCTATTCCGAAAGAAGCGGAAGAAGATTTTTCCAGATTTTGTTTGAAACAAAGCGTGGAGATTTGGGAAGAAATAGGAAGAATAAGAGAAAAACCGGTAAAATGCGGAGAAATCGAAAGGTTGCCTATCAGAGCTCCTCAAAACGGAGAATATTTCACTGATTATTTGAAATCATTATTATAAAAGCGGCCAAAAACCGCTTTTTATTTTTTATATAAAAAGCCCCGATATAATATCGGGGCCGTATGCTTACTTTCATCCATGTTAGTTTATAACCTCTAATTTTTTCTTGATAATTTTTACAACACTCTCTAAAGAATTAGGACGCTGTTGAGCCATAAACAGAGGAATGCGATCAAGGTCTCGGACTAAGACTTTTTTTCCTGAGAGAAGCTCAATTTCTTCAAAGAGAGCTATGGAGCGACTGAAACAAAAAGCGGCAAAAGAATTCATAGAGTCATTAATACTTGCCCAATCTTTCAGCCAAGTTTTATTTTCGGGGTAAAAAGCGCCGATGGTTTTTCTATCTTCAGGAAAAAAGAAGGATTGAAGTTCTTTATCAATCACCGTTCTTCCACCAAAAGGAACTCCGGGAAAGAAATCTCTTTCACAAAGCCAATCAAGAACAGGTCGATTATCATCTTCATAAGTTTGAACCGAAAATAAATGATTAACCGGAATACCAAGATTGATAACTTTGCCTCGATTTTTAATATGAACTCCAACCACAACTTTGACCACATTGAATCCCCGATATCTAAGGGCATCAATAGCCATTTTAATGGTTCCGCCAGTCCATATCCCGTCATCTACAACAACGACATCATTGTTTATTCCGCTTCTTTCTTTGCGGAATGCTTCAATTTGATCTTGAACGCTCAGACAATAAGGTCTTGCGATTTTTCCAAGATCATTACCATAAGCGTCAACTCCTCTTGTTATTTCCAAAGAGAGAGTGTCAAAATTGTTTTCTGGGAGATAAGAGTTATCTATAGAAATTATAGAACGAAACTCTATTTCTCTGCCTAAAAGACGATTGAGAAAAGGATGAATGGTTCCAGTAATATAGCGGTGAGGAAGGGAATCAACAATAACCACTCTATCGCCAGAATTTAAAACATTATCAAGAGCTGTCCGCAAAAGCTGGTGATTCCTTCCAAACCAATTCGGATTCGGAGCTATAAATCCTTTTTTCTCCGCCCAATGATGGATAAGCGGGCATAAATCTTCAGTAACTATGTAATGAAGATGGCCGCTTTCCTCGCTATTTTGAGAATGGTGAGGTTCAGACATGGCTGAAACTCCTTTCAAAAAAAGATGTGATTCAGCTTTAAAAAAGCTAATAACTTTATATATTAAAACTTATAGAAAGTCAACTACCACACCTTTAAAGGTGTGGTAGTTGACTTTTCATGTTTTATATTTCATTACAGGACTTTTTTCCCAATTTTCTTTCATATTCAAGAAGTTTTTTTCTTTAAAGATAAATTTTAGAGTTTGTACACGTTCTAGACCATAAAATCAAAGGATTTTGACGTATTTACAAGGGGTTTGAAATGTGCTATAATGATAAAAGAAATTTGAAAAATTGAAAGCTATAAAAAAGTCCTGTTTTTTTTAAAATTTTTCGGTCCAAAGGGGTTAAATGAAAAAATCAATAAGTATTTTTTTAGCCGAAAAAAGATTTAAAAAGTAAGAAAGGAGAAAAAAGATGAAGTCGTTCCCTTTAATTCTCAGCAAATGATTTATAAACAAGCCGCTAAAAATTCTAAAAAACATCAATGGATTGAGTTACCAAATCTTACTCATTCTTTGCGCGATTTTAAGACAGAAAAATCAAAAATGGCGGAAATTATAACCGAATACGTGAAAGAAATTTATTAACTTCACCACTTTATTTTTTATCTCTTTTCTATATCTGTTAGAAAATAAAAAACTTGTTTTTTAGAGGTTGTGAAAAATTATTTTATTTATTTTTTGTTATTTTTAAGAAATAAAATAGAAAATTTAACCGGTCTTCCAATCACAAAGACATTATGCGATCACTTACTTTACGGCTCGGCGATTTAACGCCGAGCCGTTTTTTTATTAAATTTATAATTTTTTTCTTATCTTTTGCGGCGGAAAAATCATGGTTGGCGTCCGCCAAAAAAAAATAATGGGAATCGAGAATATTTTTATGATATTGTTCAGCGACTTTAAAACCGCCTTTTCCAGCGCCAAAAATAAAAACGTTTTCCCCTTGTTTTATGTTTTTTCCGTTTTTCTCGATTGAGGCGCAAGTTTTGATCGATTCCAAAAATTCGTTTGATAAATCCATTACGTATTTTCCGTCGTCATACCGACCATTTTTTACATTTGGCAAAATAACATCAGAGACAGACAAAGATGGATCGAGAAGAAAAAGAAAACCGCGCGTCGAAAGTTGGGTGGCGATATAACCACCGATGCTGTGCGCCACGATTAAATCGGGATGAATTCGTTCGATATAATCAGTTATTCGTTCCATCTCCGATTTAAAACTATAGGAACCGAATTGTTTGTCGTTGTCGTAGAGTTTAATAAAAACACAGTTCCAACCGATATTTTTTAAAAATTTCTTAATTTCAAAAAAAAGCGGATGCTTTTCATCCTCAAACATTCCGGCGATATAAACGGCATAATTATTCATAAGATTGATTTTATCAAAATTATTCCGTATTTTTATAAAACTTATTCATAACTTTATAACTAATTTGAAATCCGTATATTTTTTTAAATGTTTTATTAAACTGATTTTCATTTGATATGCTTTGCAATGATTTTATCAGTTCAAACAATTTGTTTTTGCCGAATTTTTTAACAAGCAGTTCAACGGCAAAACCGGATTCCTTATAAACTTCAGAACCGCCTTTGGCATAAAAAGACATAAAATTCTTAAATTCTCTTGGTTTTGTTTTTAGTTTATTTTGACCGGAAGTATAAATCGCCACACCTTCAGACAGCCACGCAGGACCAAATTTACCCTCAGAAAGTATTTTATAAAATAAATGGCTAAGTTCGTGTTTGATTAAAGCAGAATAACCAGCTGTCGAATATTTATGAGAACTGAATTTCTCAAAATTTTTTTTATCCAATATAAAAACAATCCGCATGTTATTGTCCGCCCAACCGACAAGCCATGATTCGGTTTTTTTAACATGCAATAAGTCGATTGATTTTCTGTCTTCAAGCAAAATAATTTTAGGCGTGTTTGTCGTCCAGTTGATGCCATAAAATTCACCAAGGTCTTTCATGGATTCTTGAAAGATTTTTTTAATAAATTTATCGTTTGATTTTGCCAAACTTAGCTTATAAATCATAGTTTTTTATTATATTATGGAAGAGGTGCTAAAAATAAATGGCAGAAGAAATTAAATAAAAAAACTCCTGTTTTTATATTTCATAAAAGCTATATTAAACGCTTCCGAAAAACTTTCCGTTCTGTTTATTAATTCATTAACTAAATTTTTAATATCAGAGGATTCCGTTTTCTCGTTTTTTTCGAACTCTCTGATAGCTTCACTAAATTGTCCATTATTTTCTATTTCTTTTGACACTTTTTTAGGAAGAGGAATCTTTTTACTAATTCCCGTATATTCATTTTTATCCTTATCTATTATAGAAACAACACAGACTAGATGATAAATTTTATTGACCTGTTCTAAGCCAGCCTCCAATCCCAAAGAAAGATCAAAGTCATTATTATGCTTATTTATAGCATTTAAAGCTCTATTAATTGATCCTCTTATGGTTTCTTTCTCATTCAACGGCTGGTCAGAAATTCTAGATTCGACTTCAAAAGGTAAAATTATAAAATCTACTTTACTTCTTTCAAGACATTTTTCAATGATGGATAATTTTCCCAAACTGGCAGTGCCTATCAGTATTTTCATAATAATATTATATAATTTTTAATTTATGATTCATTTTTTTCTTTTTTGTCAAAAGATATTTTTTATTATGCTTATTTGAATTCATCTCAATACCTTGAATATCTTCTATTATAATACCTAAATCTGTTAATTTTCTAATTTTATTAGGATTATTTGTAAGCAGTATTATATTTTTTATTCCTAAATCATTAAAAATTTCTTTAATTACATTTTATACTTTTAATCATATTCAAATCTTTATCATCCGATTTAAACTATGATATAATGGAAGCGAAATAAAGTCCCCATCAATAAAAAGAAATAACCGACGGAGAAAAACGCGGTTGAAGAATAAGTTATATTTTCTCCAACTGTTTGATTTATTAAAGAAAAAATATGAATAAAAACAAAGCAGATTTTTTCGAGAATTTTCCAGACGAGTGGGAAAAAATGAGAAAAAAACTTCAAGCGCTGTCTTTGGAAGAACTTCAAGAATTGAGCGAGCGAGTCGGTATCCGTTTTACAGGAGGAAACAAAAACGTGTTCGACAAAGAAGAAGCGACGACAAAAGAACAATTTATTATGGTTTTGGACGAAGCCCGAAAAAATAAACTTCTTTCCGCTTACGATCAAATAATAAAAAAAAGAAAATCGTAATGAGAAAGCATTTTATTTATAAAAGGATTCGCTGATTATTTAATTTTATAAATGTTATAATAATTGAAATAATGCATATGACTCACCAACTTTTTGAGATAACACAAAATGCCATTATAATTAATCCTAAAGGAGAAGTTTTAATATTAAGACACGCAAGCGGTCCTTGGCTTTTGCCCGGAGGCAGAATAAATAAAGGAGAAAATTGGATGGACGCTTTAAAAAGAGAAATAAAGGAAGAAACAGGAATAAATAATTTTGAGATAAAAAATATTTTAGACGTGGACAGTTGGTTTAAAGAAGATGGGGGAAAATTTTCAGTGACATTTTTAATAAAAGTTGATGAAAATAATATTATAAAGTTAGGAGAAGAACATAAGGAATATGCTTTTATCAAAGAAGAAGATTTGAAAAAATACAATTTTTGGCATGAAAGCATAGAAAAGAGAATAAAAGAAGCTTTCGCTTTCATATAAACTAACGTAAATTTTCAATGAAAATTATGCGTTAAACCGAATTACAGATAATGCTTTAATAATCAAAGGGTGCGGAATCTGATTTTTTATAAGCGGTTCGGAACTAACTCCTTCCCATGATTGTTTTTTTATCTTTTCAAAAGTATCCTTATCCCATAATTGCAAACCTAATTCTTTAGCAGTTTTTTTTATTTTGTTTATAGCCGCCGGTATATCTTTCTTTTTTGACACTAATTCTTCAATCTCAAAAAAATCTCCGACTTGCGATCCAAATTTAAACGAGATAGAAGACGTTCCTTTACAAGCTTCAAATTTATCAGCGTATGACAAAACCCATTTAGTTTCCCCGATGTTATGTAAAATATCAATCAGAGGCATCAAGTGTTCCGGTTTTATGTCAATTTGTCTCTCAAACTTTGCCTCTCCTCTCTTTGCGCGATATTTAAAAATAAGGTGAACGCCATATTTATTAATTTTTAAACGAAAATCATGAGAACCTTTAGCAAATAAAGCCAACTCGACTATTCTATTCAACAAACCCCATTTTTTTCCACAATATCTCGCAAAGCGGAAAAATCATTCCAAGTAATTGGTCCACGGAGTTCGCATTCTATAAAGTTTTCTTTTTTATTCATATTTATATAAAGTTACCGGCGAGTTTTTTAAACCTTTCAAATTCTTTTTTCAGTATAAATATATATTTTTATTTATCAATCACAAACCAATACAGTATTAAAAGATATAAAAGGAAAAAGCCTAAAATCAATTAGGCTTTGAGATTTTAATCATTAAAAATTACTTTAGCGACTTTTCCAGTTTAACAATTCTTGTTTCGTGGCTAGAAATGATTTTATCCTGCCTTTTGTATTGCTCAAGTCCAGATATATTTTCAGTTTCCAAATCTTCCAGTTTTCCAAAAATATTTTCCATATTTTTGGACGTTTCTTTCTTAAAGTCAGTCATTTTTTCTTTAAACTCATCAAGTTCCAACTTAACTTCAGAAATTTTTTCTTCTAAATCCAAAAAACCTTTTTGAGTTAAGGCGGCCAACTTATCTAAATCAATCGAATTGGTTTTAACTGAAGAAGCTAGTTTATTTATATCAGTAGAATTAACCTCAACTAAAGAAGCTAATTTATTTATATCAGTAGAATTGGTTTTAACTAAAGAAGCTAGTTCATTTATATCAGTAGAATTGGTTTTAACCAAAACGGCCAGCTTATTTAAAGTCATTTTTTGCTTGTTTGGCATTTGTTTAATTATACCATCCCCCTTTCTTGCGTTGTGGATTACTCTTTATTATTTAAAAGACTTAACATCTTAAACTTACGACCACGGTTTTAATTTAGCATTTTAACCTATGAAACTCCACAATCTTACGGCTGTTGGTTTTGGTTTGGTACTTTAGCAAATAAAAAAGGCCGTTTTGAGGCGGCCTTTGTGGTTTTCGCGAAAAATTTTACATATTTAACCTTAAGAGGTTAGATGTTACGCCAGTTTTTCAGGCGTTAGTGCTTCATTTAGGTATGTATTTAATTGTAAATATACTGATGCGGTTTTACCGCTTTTATTACAGATGACCCGACTAAGCCATCCTTATGCCTATTAATACTAAAAAAGAGAAAATAATATTTCACACAAGATCAGGAGGATAGAATTATTTTCCAGAATCGATTCCAGCTTTATTCTCAAGAAGTTTAATTCTTGAGAGAGCATCTTCAAATTCATGACGATAAACAAGCTCGCCACGCAATTCTTTGACGTCATTTTCCAAACGACCCAAACGGGCGTCTATATATTCAAGTTTTTCATCGACAGAGTCCATTCCTTTTTCCAAACCATCAAATCTATTTTCCAGACCATCAAATCTGTTTTCCAGACCGTCAAATCTACCCTCCAGACTATT
>JAQVXM010000027.1 GCA_028709185.1 Minisyncoccota bacterium
AATGCTTCCAGCCGCTCTCTGTTTCGGCAGCTTTTCCCAATATTATAAAATCTTTCTCGTTTAATCCTTCCCTTATCGCTATATCACGCAAAAAAAATGCGTATTTCAGCGATCTCTCGGTTAAATTTACCTTCGTGTCTTCCCGCCATCCAGCCATTGACTGAACGGAAAAGCAAGAGGGTAAAATATTTTTCTCTTCTCCTGAAATAGAACCGGAAAAAAGAATTGACAACATTAGCGAAAAAGAAATCATCTTCGCCTCCTTTTGGGATATAAATTTAGCAAGTGCTACATAATAATACGAAAAAAAGTCAAAAAAGTTTCACTTTTGACTTTTTTTAAAAACAACGATAAATTCTACTCAGTTCTTAAACATCTAATAAAAAGAGGAGAAAAATCATGATTAATCGCTTATGGCAAACTATCACCAATCTTTTATGTCTCTTTACAGGTATTTTTATTTTTTTTAGTTATGGCACAATGGATCTAAAGTTTATGACTATAAAAGATCACCTTTTCACGTTTTGGGGGTTATTGTTATTAATCTTCGGCGGCTCTCCCCTCTATTCAGAATTTATTATCCCAAAAATTATTTATTTAAATGACAGATTTAGACAATCGTTTATCAAAGAATAAAAATAATTTTTCTTCAAACTCGGCGCTTAATCGCCGAGTTTTTTTATATTTCACAGATTATCTTAATAAACTACCCAAAGGATTAGTTAAATCTTTGCCATTCCATCCTATTACCATTTTTTTTATTTTCAACCATAATAAGTTCATCATATATTCCGTCAAGAAGTTGATAATTTTCAGTTTCTTCCAAGCTAACCCATGCAAATTGGTCATTTTCTTCAACTTGTAATTTAATTTCTCCTGAAACATAGTCTGCCGCGCAAGAAATCACGAGTGAAGGACTGCCATCGCTATGAACAGTTGCAAGGCTTGTTACGTATTCGATATTATTTATTTCAATCCCTACCTCTTCCTTTATTTCTCTTCGAAGTGTCCGCTCTAAAACATTATACCAATAAAATTCGGTATCTTTCGGCAATTTTAAATAGTCGTTTGTTTCCATTTTTCCTCCCGGCACAGTCCACATTCCCGGAAATCTTTTTTTATTTGGTGAACGTCTTGTAATTAAGTACTTTCCATCTTTTATGATAATGGCAGTAATTGCCACTTCGTGAAGATATTGATTATTTGTTTCCATAAACTTATTTTACCAATTTATACAGTCCTTAGCACTTCTTAATAATCTTTAATATTAGATAATTTATTTTATTTTCGATAAATCTCCATTTAGAATGATTGGCTGTAATGCTTTCAATTCATCGCCATAAATCATGTCTGGAATATCATTCAGAAAATATAATTTCTTATTCAATACATGCGCGAATCCTGCTTCCAAATAAGAGTTACCACCAATATAATTCTTAATACTCCCTTTGTCGTAATTTACCACTATCACAGCATCGGCATCTTTAATCGTTAAATAATATTTTCTTATTAAATCATACTCGATTTTATTTTTTGTCGACTCATGACTGTCTTCTGCTTGAAATTCTCCCGAAGCATATTTATCTGCATTCTCAGGAATCACGACTTCATGTCCTTGTTCTCTAAGATATTTTTCTATTTCAACCATTTGTTTCGATACAGACATGCTACCGCAAATAACAATTCTCATAGATTTTTAGTTTAATTATTTTCCACAGCGCTTTTTGAATTTTTTATAATTTCCATAAGAGATATAATCTCCATTTTATCATAATCCTTCAATTCATCCATCATTTTTTCTGTTAATTCGTTGAAAAATTGATACTCACTCTTTAATCCATCAATGCCTCCATTAATTTTTTTAACGGAAATAATTTTTATTTCCTTACCCCATTCGGTTCTCAAAACATCTCCTTCGTTATATTTTCCGAGTTCTTTATCAACTCTAATCGTATAAACAAATTTACCATTATCTAATCTGGATTTTATATTTTCCCATTCATTTTTAGAAAATGTTATAGTATTCATACAAGTTATTTTCCATGGCACTTTTTGATCTTCAATGATGTCCCGCAGGGATTGTGCTTGACAAAATATATCTTATTTGCTACACCATAGTTAGCACAATTCAACAAGAAAGGAGATTTGTCATGGGACTTTTTCTTAACTTTCCAGAAGGTGGTTGGTCGCTCCATAGCGACAAAGATCCTCGTTGGAACTGCAGTGGTCGATCTGATTGCGTTGGCGGCTTCGTTATGCCACAAGAATGCAAGGACAAGATCGAACAACTGAAGAGTCAACTTGGCGAACCACCTGACGACCTTAAATGGAGCTACATGAAAGATTGAACCAATCCTCTGTCCCACCCCCAATCCGTAAAAAGATTGGGTTTTTTCTTTCTCTATCTACCATGACACCTCTTGAATTTTTTACCACTACCGCAAGGACAAAGATCATTTCTTCCTACATCTTTGTATTTTATATCTATGTTTGTATTTACAACATTATCTCCCGCCATTCTAACTGGAAAATTTTTTTCCTCGCTAGTTTTAGACGAAAGCCTAAAAATATTTTCAAAAACCCACCCTCGAAAATTCTTGAATAAATTATCAAATAAAACATGCCCTTCTTTTCTATATTCTACAAGCGGATCATGTTGTCCATAAGCTCTAAGCCGCACCGATTCAGACAAAGCATCCATATCTTCTAAATGATTCATCCAAAGCATATCGAAGATAGACAAAATTCTTTGCTTTAAAAAAAAGTCTCCGGAAATCTCTTCCGCTCTTTTTTCAATATTTTCTTTCAAATACTCAAAAATATTTTCAAATTTTCCATTCAAAGAAAAATTTTGATTTTCAACAATTTCTTTTATCTTTGAAACACCGTCTTCATTAATTACTTTTGTGTTTTTTAAAAACTTTTCTATTTCTTTTAGATCTTCTTCAGTAAATCCCCTTCCTGCAATTGTCTTATAAAACTCGTCTATATATTCATTTAAAATTTCTAAAAGAATTTCCTTATTTTCTTTTTCTCCATTTCGAAAAAGCAAACTTTGTCTATAACGATACACTGCTTGTCTTTGTTTGTTTAAAACATCGTCATATTCCAATAAATGTTTTCTGGCATCAAAATTAAATCCTTCCACTCGTTTTTGCGCCTGCAATATTGACCTTGAAATCATTTTCATTCCAATTGCCTCATCCTCCGGAAAATCAAATTTTTCCATAACTCCTTTTATCCTGTCTCCACCGAAAACTCGAAGCAAATCATCGTCTAAAGAAAGATAAAACATACTTTCTCCCGGGTCTCCTTGCCGCCCGCTTCTTCCTTGTAATTGATTATCTATCCTTCTCGCCTCATGTCTTTCTGTTCCAATAACAAGAAGCCCTCCCGCCTCCTTCACTTTTTCCGAATTTTCCAGAAGTGGTGGATTTCCTCCAAGCACTATATCGACTCCGCGTCCAGCCATATTAGTAGCCACCGTTACGCTTCCTGCCCTTCCTGCCTGCGCTATAATTTCTCCCTCCCGTTCGTGATTTTTAGCATTTAAAACTTCATGTCGCACACCCTCTTTTGAAAGATAACTGGAAACTATTTCGTTTTTTTCTATAGAAGTTGTTCCGACTAAAACCGGCTGTCCGTTTTTTACCGCTTCTTTTACTTTTCTGGCTACTGCTCTCATTTTTGCGCCAAAGTTTTTATAGATTACGTCCGGATGATCTTTTCTCACCACCTGTTTATTTGGAGGAATAGAAATAACTGAAAGTCCATAAACCTTTTCAAATTCTTCCGCTGAAGTCTTTGCTGTTCCTGTCATACCAGCTATCTTCGGATACATCTTAAAATAATTTTGAATGGAAATTTTAGCAAAAGTTTTTGATTCTTCTTTAACTTGCACACCCTCTTTTGCTTCTATTGCCTGATGTAATCCTCCGCTATATCTTCTACCTTGCATCAATCTTCCTGTAAATTCATCCACAATTATTATTTCTCCTTCCTTTACTACATAATTTCTATCCTTTTTAAATAAAGCTTTTGCTTTCAAACTTTCTTCTAAATAATGAACTAAACGCATATTTTCTGAAGCATAAAGATTGTCAATCTGTAACGCTTTCTCTACTTTTTCTATTCCCGAATCGTTTATGGAAACAGATTTCATTTTTTCATCAACCGCATAATCTTCTTCTTCTTTTAAATTTTCCGCAATTCTAAAAAATTTTTTATAAAACTCGCTTGATTCCGCATCCGGTGCCGAAATTATCAAAGGAGTCCTTGCTTCATCTATTAAAATACTATCTACCTCATCGATAATGGCGTAATAAAAATCTCTTTGTGTTTGTTGTTCCCTATTTTGCGCTAAATTATCTCTTAAATAATCAAAACCAAATTCATGATTTGTTCCATAAGTAATATCAGCAAGATAAGCCTCTTTTCTGGATATTGGTCGGAGATAATCTTCAAAAATTCGAAAAGAGCCGGTCTCATCTCTTTCTTTATCTATTTCTCTTTCTTCTTCTCCATCTTTTTTAAAATTAGGATCATATAAAAGTGCGCCTTCATGAATAAGACAAGCCGTTCTAAGTCCTAAAGCCTGATAAATCTGCCCCATCCAAACAGTATCTCTTTTTGCTAAATATTCATTTACAGTCACAACATGAACGCCTTTTTTTGTTAGGGCATTTAAATAAATTGGTAAAGTGGAAGTTAAAGTTTTTCCTTCTCCTGTCATCATCTCTGCTATCTGCCCCTGATGAAGAGCTATGCCGCCTATAAGTTGAACATCAAAAGGACGCTGCCCAAGGGTTCTTTTTGCTGTTTCTCTCGCAAGAGCAAAAGCTTCCGGTAAAATATTATCAAGATTTTCTCCGTCTTTTATTCTTTCTTTCAATTCATCACTCTTTTCTTTAATTTCCAAAATAGAGAGTTTCTCCGTTTCTTTTTCTAACTTATTCACTGCTTCAGCCGTTTTTCTTAATCCTTTTATCGGATCAAAAAAATAATCCAAAATATTTTTCATTTTTTATCTTTCTTTCTTTTTTTATATTTATTTACTCCTTCCTTTAATATTTTTTTCACCATATCTATTGCATCTCTCACGTCATTCGAGCTCCTTTCTGCTCTGATTAATTCTTTTCGTCCTAATTTTAAATTTGCCTCTGCATAGAATACATCGCCCTTATGATGATGTTTGGTAGTTCTCGCCACTTCAAAATCAACTTCAACCGCCCCCTTTTCCTCCCATTCTCTCACTAATTTGCTTATACTTTCAAGTTTTTTATTTATAAAGACTCTTAAAGAGTCTGTTAATTCCAAATTCTTAGCTGTTATATTTATATTCATTTTTTATAAAAAATACAAACTTTAATTATATATAAATAATACAACTTCCTTAGCTCTTCACTTTCACTGCTAAACCCCTAAAAACAAATCCCTCTCCGATTTTATCAGAGAGGGATTAAAGACTATCTCTTCTTTTTTTTCGCTGTCTTCTTTTTTGTAGTCTTTTTCGCTGTCTTCTTTTTTGTAGCTTTTTTTTTCTTGGCTGCCATGTGCTTTATAAAAAACTTAATTGTAAAATACTGATGAAAAAGTTGACTTCACTTTTTCATTAGCGGGAAGAAAATATTAAAAATTTTCTTATACATTAATTTTAAAACAAATTAAAAATAAAAAATATGTGGAAAACTTTTTTTCTGAAATTTTTTTTAAAAAATATTTTTTATTTTTTATTTTTAAATTTTTTTGTTTCAATTTTTTTAAAATAATTAAATTTTAATTTAACTTGTTTTGATTTTTTTAACTCATCATTCCGCTTTCGAAACAAATGTTTCGAAAGTGAATATAAATTACAAACTTAAATTCATTTTTTAAAAAATAAAATCCGCCTCTCTTTCGAAAGGCGGCATTTCCACGAATAATTTATTTTTTATTCTTTTCGTAAGTAAATTTTATTTCAACTGACAAGCAAACTTTGCGTAATCATTCATCATCTCTCCTGCTAATTGGTTTTGCTCCATTTCAAAAACCATAACATTCAACCAATTCCCTTTTTCAAATTTACTTCCTTTTTCTAAAAAAAGAGGAATATCTCCAATTCCTTTTGTTTGAACCAAACAAACATCAAAAGGAAGTTTCGATAAAGAATCAATATCTGTCACAATCTTTGCTGAAGCTGAAGATATAAAATTACAAATCTTCAGTTTTGTTCCTTTTCCCTCTTCTATTGAATCAATAGAAGATTTTACTTCAAAAAAAACTTTTTCCGCACTCATTTTTCCATCTTTTTCAGTCTCACTTAGCCCCAAAAACAACGTTATAATATTTAAAAACAGGAATAGAAAAAAAACAAAAATAGAAAAAAAACGCGATAACGGCAGCCAAGCTTCCAATTTTGAATAACTTTCACATACTATCATCTTTTTTCTCCTTTTTCTTAAAAAGAAAAAACTTTTAAAAATTCTAGTAGAATTATATGCAATTTAATATTTATATCAATGGCTATAAAAAATAAAAAGGCCCCCGAAGCGGCTGTAAGTGGTGACCTCCATTTTGTTTGTTATTGAATGAGTACTCTCCTTACAGTCGCTTCCGAAGCCTTTCGTTAAAGTATAACAAAAACTAAAAGCCCCGCAAGCGGGGCTTTTAGCCAAACAAATGAAGTAAATGGATTTGGGTCGAAAATCGCCTAAATCCGTTTTCTACTCATTCAACAAATTCAAGTATAGCTCTAAAAATATTATCTGTCAAGACTTAACTCTTGTTGATAACTTTTTTTTCAAACTACTTTTTAAAAATAAAAAACTTATAACCAAGAAAATTCCAACCCAGTCCGGAAATCGAACCGGTTGCCGCCGCAAGTACTCCCCAAATCTCATTACTGTTTAAAACTATTCCAACTAAACTAAAGAAAAAATTAACAAAAGAAATTAACGGCTCAATCGGCAAAACAAAATTATTTACGAGTGATGCCGCTGTCACGTTTATTAAAAGACCTATTCCGCTCACAAAAAAGAATTGGCTCACTTGTTCTAAATTTTCTTTACTCTTATCAAGAAAAGTCCATCTTTTGTTTAAAAAATAACTGTTAGTAATAGCAATAATAGAAGAAAAAGCCTTAAAACCGGCATAAAAAAAACCGCCGGTAATTCCAGTTATTCTCATTAAAAAAGTCAAAATGCCTATATCTATTCCCGTATTTAATCCTCCAACCGCAACAAACTTAAAAATTTGTTTTAAAATCTTCATTTATTTTTATTTATTATAAAATTAATAATTGTTTCTTTTATCTCCGGCAACTCTTCCGTTTTTAAAATTTCCGAGCCATGTCCCCCTTTTTCGTAAACCACAATCTCTTTTTCCGCGTCAAGTGGAACCAAATCAAAAAGTTTTTGCGTTTCTAATTCATTTTCTAAAACTCTGTCATCATCACGACTCGATATAAAAAGAATTCTTTGCTCGGAACTTATTTTTTCAGCTGCTTCCTCTCCGGATACTTTTTTAAAATTTAAACCGGGGGAAAAAAGAATAGCTGTTTTAAAATCTTTATTTTCACTCATAAATTTTAAAACTAGATTAGCTCCGATAGAAGCGCCTATAAAAATAATATTTTCTGGTTCTGCTCCTTCGCTTCTCAAAAATATAACAGCGCTTTTTAAATCATTTATTTTAATATTGCAATTCTCATCATTTAAATATCCGCTTGGTCCACCGTCCGATTCCCCGTGTCCCCGCAAATCTATGGCTAAAGACGCAATATTTTTATTAATAAGTTCTCCGGCGAATTCATCCCACGATTCTTTTGTTGCTGGACGCATATGAATAAAAATTACCCAAAAAGAAGGATTTTCCGGCTTTCTAAAAAGTCCGGCAATTTTTTTTCCGTCCGCAGTCATTAAAAATATTTTTTCGGTCTCTTTCATTTTGCTTTTTCAATTATTTCTTTTGTCTCTTCAATTTTTAAGCTGGCCCCGCCGACAAGCGCTCCGTCTATATTTTTTTCCCTCAAGAATGATTCTATATTTTTTCCATTAACCGAGCCGCCATAAAGCACCGGAATGTTTTCTTTCACTTCTTTTTTAATAACTCCCACTATTTTTGAAACATATTCGGGCATTGCGCTTTTTCCTGTCCCGATAGCAAAAATCGGTTCGTAAGCGATTAAAATTTTTCTTTTCTCCTTTTTTAAATCAATTTCATCAAAAGCTTTTTTGATCTGGTTTAAAATAAAATTTTCTGACGCCTTTCCTTCTTTCTTTTCACCAACACATACCACCACTTTCAATCCTTCTTTTAAAGCCATTTTTATTTTTTTATTTATCATTCCATCAGTTTCTCCGAGAGCTCTCCTTTCTGAATGTCCGATAATAACTGTCCTAACATTAAGATTTTTTAACATTTTTGCCGATATTTCGCCAGTAAAAGCTCCCCTTTCTTCAAAAAATAAATTTTGTCCGGCAAGTTCAACCTTAGCTTTTATTTTTGAAAGTTTCTCTAAATAAACAAAAGGAGGAGCCGACATTATTTTTATTTTTTTATCTCCTAAAAATAAATTTTCTGCCTTGAATATTTTAACTGCTTCCACCGCTGTTTCCGGATTCATCTTCCAATTAAATATTAATGTT
>JAQVXM010000028.1 GCA_028709185.1 Minisyncoccota bacterium
GTTAATTTGCCTCTTTCTAACGTTTCTCAAGCTGGTCCGGAGGTGCTGTTTAATTTAAGTTTTTCTTTTAAAAAATTAGAAGCAAAATAAAGTTCTTTTAAATCACTATCTGAAATTTTTTTTAAAACAAAATCTTCAGCTTTTTTTCTGACTTTGGAGTTTTTTCTGATGCCTATTCGTCCGCGCCAAAAATCTTTTGTTTTTAAATGTTTAATGACCGATTCCACACCTTTGTGACCGGCGGAGTTTTTGCCGAAACTAATTTTTATTTTTCCAAGCTCTAAATCGGAATCGTCGTGAAGAAGAAGAAGATTTTCCGGTTTAAGTTTAAAAAATTTAACAGCTTTTAGGACAGCTTGGCCGGACTGATTCATATAGACGGAAGATTTAGCAAAAACAAAACCGCTTTCTTTAAAGAAAGAAAAATCGTCGGAAGTTTTGAATTTATCGTTTTCTTTAAGAAGAGAATCGAGAATAATGAATCCGGAATTATGGAAAGTTTTTAAGAATTCTTCTTTGGGATTGCCAAGGGCAAAAATTAATTTTATTTTGTTCAATTCGTCCATAAAAAGATTATAGTTTTAAAGAGTTTCTTTGGCAATTTTTGACAGAGTTTCGATTTTTTGCTATAGTTTGACAAATGCGTTATTTTTTATCATCTCTAATAGAAACTTTAGAAGTCGCTTTAATCGCGATTGTTTCTGTTTTAGTTATAAGAACCTATTTAGTTCAGCCATTTCTTGTAAGCGGAGATTCAATGGAGCCGAATTTTTCAAGCGGTAACTATTTATTAGTGGATGAACTTTCTTATCAATTTAGAAAACCGGAAAGAGGGGAAGTTATCGTTTTTAAATTTCCAGACAATCCTTCCGTTTATTACATAAAAAGAATAATAGGTTTGCCGGGGGAGAAAATAATAATAAAAAACGGAGAAGTAGAGATTTTTAACCAAGGAAGCTCCGAAGGAAAAAAAATAGAAGAAAAATATATTCCGGTTGATTTTAGAACTTCAGGAGATGTAGAGGTTGTTTTAAAAGACGAAGAATATTTTGTTATGGGTGACAATAGAATGTTCAGTTTCGATTCTAGAAGTTGGGGGCCGCTAGAAAAAAAATATATTATGGGAATAGCCAGATTTAATCTTTGGCCGCTTAGTGAAGCGAGAGCGGTTTCTATTCCTTTATATCAATAAAAAGAGTAAAATTTCTTTTATAAAAGAAATATGAACAAAAAAATGACGTCCCAAAAGAAAGAAAAAGATAAAATAATTTTAAAAAAGGAAATTAAAAATAATAAAGAAGGAGGAGTGGAAAAGAAAGAAAAAAAGAATAGACAAACCTTTCAGTCAGTAAAAGGAATTTACGAAGTTTTACCGGAAGAGTGGACTTGGCGAGAAAAATTTGAAGCGATGGTTAAAGGAGTGGCTCATTTTTACGATTTCAAAAGAATTGAAACTGGAATTATTGAAAATGCCGATCTTTTTATAAGATCAGTGGGAGAAGGGACGGATATTGTAAAAAAGGAAATGTTTTTTTTGAAATCCGGAGGAAATCACGGTGATAAATGGGTTCTTCGTCCGGAAGGAACGGCATCAGTAGCAAGAGCATATCTTCAGTATGGATTTTCCGCTTTACCGCAACCCGTAAAACTTTTTTATTTGGGACCGATGTTTAGACACGAAAATCCGCAAGCTGGGAGGTATCGACAGCTAACAACCGCTGGTTTTGAAATATTGGGCGGAGAAAATGACGCTGTTTATGACGCGGAAGTTTTGCAAATAGCTTTCAGGATAATGAGAGAGGCGGGGTTAAAGGATGCGATAGCGGAAATAAATTCAATCGGTTGCCGAGTGTGCCGACCTAATTTAAAGAAAAAACTTATCAATTACTATAGTTCAAAAACAAAAAAGATTTGCAGGGATTGTCAAGAAAGATTAAAACAAAATCCGTTTCGTCTTTTGGATTGTAAAAATGAAATGTGCCAGGAAATAAAAAAAGACGCGCCTGTTTTTTTGGACGGACTTTGTTCAGCTTGCAAACATCATTTTAAAAACTTTTTGGAATATTTGGACGAGCTAAAAATTCCTTATGAAGTAAACAATAATTTAGTAAGAGGACTTGATTATTACAGTCGAACGGTTTTTGAGATTTTTGTGCCTTCTTCAGAACAGGCAAAATTAGCTGTGGCTGGCGGAGGGAGATATGATTATTTAATTGAAACTATCGGCGGAAGACCGACAGCCGGAGTCGGTTTTGGAATTGGAATAGAAAGATTGGTAAATATAATCAGAGAAAAAGCGTTAAAGCCTCCGGTTAAGCCAAAAAACAGAATATTCTTTATTCATGTTGGAGATGTGGCAAAAAAGAAAAGTTTAACGGTTATTGAAGAACTTCGCGAAAACGGCATAGCGGTGAGAGAGTCTTTGGGAAAAGATTCATTGCAAAAACAAATGAAATTGGCGGACATTGAAGGAGTGGAGTGGGTTTTGATGTTCGGTCAGAAAGAAGTTTATGAAGAGAGTGTGATAATAAAAAACATGAAAACAGGAATTCAAGAAACAATTCTTTTAAGAAAGGTAACCGATGAATTAAAAAGAAGGATGAAGTGATATGGAAAAAATACCGGTTAACAGAGAACAAAACAGAGAAGAAGTCGGCAGCAAATTTAATGAAATGGATTATTCAGATTTTGTTCGTTTTTTGCGCGATAAAATTAGAGAAAATGAAAACGCGCGATTTTCTATAGAAGTCGATTGGGCGGGAGTAGAAAAAGCTCGGGCGCTAAAAGCGCTTTTAGATCAGCATTCTTCCAGATTACATATTGATTCGGCGACAATAAGAGCTACTCCCGAACAATATGAAGAAGATGTAAATGTTTTCGAATCTGGAGTGAAGTGGGAAAAAATTTAAGAATTTTACATTATTTAATTATGGAAAATTGTTTGTTTTGTAAAATAGTTAGGGGAGAAATAAAGGGAGATGTTATTTATGAAGATGAAAAAGCTATGGCGCTTCTTGATATAAATCCGCGAGCGCCGGGACACGCTTTTGTTATTCCAAAAGAACATTATGAAAATTTACTGGAAGTTCCGAATGAAGAGCTTGGCGGTATTTTTTTAGCGGTTAAAAAAACGGCGGAAAAATTAAAAGAAAAAATGCAGGCGGATGCGCTTTCTATCGGTATAAACAACGGGCGGGTTTCCGGACAGGAAATTGACCATCTTCACATTCATATCATTCCGCGTTTTAAAGGAGATGGAGGAGGTTCTTTTCAGTCTATTATTGCCAATATTCCAGACTCTGAAGAAAAAGAAAGGATAAAAAAGTTATTGACATAGTATGGTAATTAATGGTGCGAAAATTATTTTTTATATATCAGATTTGAAAAGTAGAAAATATTTTTAATTTTTTTGTTTGTAAAAAGAGGGGTTGACGAGAGTTATTTTTTTGTCTAAACTTGAAAATACTATGGAAATCAGAAAAAAAGAAGGAGAGCCGATAACCTCCTTAATGTTTAGATTTAATAAAAGAATACGTCAAAGCGGTGTTTTAAGAGAAGTTAGAAAAAGAAGATTTAAAGATAGAGATCAAAATAAAACAAAAAGAAGAGCCTCAGCTATTTATAGAAGCGTTAAAAAAGATGAAGTTTTGAAACTTAAAAAACTTGGGAAAATATAGGACGCAAAGCGTTTTTTAAAGATTTCAGCTTAACTTTTGCAAATTAAAAATTAAAGAAGTTTTGCATTTTAAATGACAATAAAAGAAAAAATCCAAGAGGACTTTAAAAAATTTTTTAAAGAAAGAAAAGAAGAAATTTTCGGCACTTTAAGGATGATGTTGGCGGCAGTTGCAAATGCGGAAATAGAAAAAAGAGGAAAAGGAGAAGAAGGGGAGATGACAGACGAGGAAGTTTTGGCAGTTTTGAGAAGAGAATTAAAAAAGAGAAGGGAAGCGGCGGAACTTTATAAAAACGGAGGAAGAGAGGAATTAGCTAAAAAAGAAGAGGCTGAGGCTTTGATAATAGAAGATTATTTGCCAAAAAATTTATCCAGAGAAGAAATCGAAAAAATAGCGGAAGAAGAAATTGCCAAAGGCGGAAAAAACATGGGGGAAGTAATGAAAGGAGTAATAACCAGAGCAGAAGGAAGAGCTGATGGAAAAATGGTAGCGGAAATTGTTAAGAAAAAAATGGGATTATAAAAAAGTGATAAAGTTTTTTTATTCTTTAAAGAGGTTTGAGTTTTTAAAAAAAGAAGCGGAAAAAACGGCAAAAGCCGTTTTGAAAGAAATGAAAAGAAAAGGAAGGGTGGAAATATATTTTGTGAAAGATGAAGAGATGGCAGAAATAAATAAAGTTTCAAGAGGAAAAAAAGGACCAACTAATATTTTATCATTTGAGACTAAAGAATATTTTCCCAGACCGGATTTAAAAGAGCCCTTTTTGGGGGAAATTTATATTGCGCCGGACTATTCAAAAAAGAAAGGGGATAGTGTAAAATTACTTATTATACACGGAGTTTTGCACCTTTTGGGTTTTGACCATAAAACGAAAAAAGAAGCTTCCATAATGGAAAAAAAGGAGGAGTTTTTTTTAAAGAGGGTTTAAACAGCTTTTTTCTTTTTAGTGGTAGAAATAAAAAGACTTTCAAAGTCTCTGTTTTTTTTGTATAGTAGTAAAGAATCAAAATATAGAAATATGGCAAGATTAATAACAGGATTAGACATAGGGACAGCTTCTATAAAAGTAGCGGTAGCGGAAATCGGAAAGGAAGAAAAGCCGAAGCTTATTTTTTTATCCAAGCAAATTTCTGCCGGAATGAGAAAGGGAACAGTAACTCAATTTGATGAGGTGGAGAAATGCGTTTCTTCAGCTCTTTTAAAAGTTAAAGGAGTAGCTAAAGGAGCTTTAAAAAATATTTTTTTAAATGTTGGAGGAATAAAATCAAGGACTCAAGTTTCTAAAGGAGTGGTTGTGGTTTCGAGAGCGGATAGTGAGATTTATCAAGATGATATCGATAGAGCTATAAAAACATCAAAGGATTCCATAGCATCTCATAATAGAACAATAATCCATGCGATAACTAGAAGTTTTATTGTCGATGGAATGCCTAATATTGAAGATCCAATAGGTCTTTCCGGAAATCGTTTGGAGGTGGAAAGTTATATCATAGATTATTTAGCTCAAGATTTGAGAAGTTTAGGAAAAGTGGCGGATAAGGCAGGAGGAGTGGTGGGAGGTCTTGTTTATAATCCGGTAGCGACCAGCCGTTCTGTTTTAAATAAAAACCAAAAAGATTTAGGAGTGGTTATGATTGATATAGGTTTTGGAACAACCGGAGTAGCGGTTTTTGAAGAAGGAAAAATGTTGCATTCCGCGGTTTTGCCTGTTGGTTCGGCTAATATCACAAATGATCTGGCAATAGGATTAAAAATTCCGATAGAGGCGGCGGAGGCCATGAAGCTTTCTTCCGGTTATGCGGTTTCTAAGGATATTTCTATAAAAGAAAAACTAGATTTAAAAAAATTTGACGTGGGAAGTTCTGGAATGGTAACAAAAAAGTTTTTTTCGGAAATAATAGAAGTGAGATTAGCGGAGATTTTTGAATTGGTTAATAATGAACTTAAAGCGATAGGTAAGGAAAAAAATTTACCGGCAGGAGTAATATTATCGGGAGGCGGTTCTAAGATGCCGGGAATTGTAGAATTAGCTAAACGCGAATTGCGTTTACCGGTTCAACTTGGAATGTTAGCGCCGGAAGCGGTTTCTTTTGCTAATAAAGAAATAGAAGAGAAAGTGGAGGATCCTGAATATATAACAAGTTTAGGGCTTGTGCTTCAGGGTTATGATGATATGATGGAACAAAAACCAAGAATGGGAAATGCTTTTTCAAGAATTTTAAATTATTTCCTTCCATAAAAAATGAATAAAGAAAATAAATTTAATCAGATAAATGGAAAAAAACAGGCGTGGCAATATGGAGTAAAGGTAAAAGTGGTAGGAGTGGGAGGAGGAGGCGGAAATGCTATTTCCAGAATGAGCAAGGATTTTATAAGAGGCGTGGAATTTATCGCCATAAATACCGATATGCAGGATTTAGAATTTTGCGAAGCCAGAAAAAAAATCCATATCGGAAGAAATTTAACATCCGGACTTGGAGCGGGGATGAATCCTGAAGTTGGGGCAAAATCAGCAGAAGAGAATAAAAATGATGTAATTGAAGCTTTAGAAGGGGCGGATTTGGTTTTCTTAACAGCTGGATTTGGAGGAGGAACAGGAACAGGAGCTTTGCCGGTTGTGGCGGAAATTGCAAAAGAATTAGGAATTTTAACAATTGCAGTAGTGACTAAACCGTTTTCTTTTGAAGGAGCGCAAAGGGGAAAAATTGCTCAAGAAGGAATAATCAGATTAAAAGATAAAGTCGATGCTTTAATCGTAGTGCCAAATGACAGAATTTTTTCAATAATAAATAAAGATACGCCGATAATAAAAGCTTTTATAGAAATAGATGAGGTTTTAAAAAATGCCGTTCAAGGAATTGTGGAATTAATAGTTTCTCCAGGAATAATAAATGTAGATTTTGCCGATGTGCGAACAATAATATCCGGAGCCGGTTCGGCGATTGTTGGAGTTGGAATAGCTTCCGGACAAGAAAGAGCAACAGATGCGGCGAGGCAAGCTATAAATTCGCCTCTTTTAGAAGTGGCGGCGGATGGAGCAAGGGGAGTTTTATTCGGAGTTTCCGGAGGACGGGATATAAAAATGACAGAAATAAACGAAGCGGCAAAAGTGATAACGGAATCGGTTGATCCGACAGCTAAAATAATATTCGGAGCTTATAATGATAAAAAATTGAAACAAGGACAGATGAAAATAACTTTAATAGCAACCGGATTTTCCGGCACGCGTCCTCCCGTTTCTTCATTGTTTAATCGAGGTGAGACAGGGGGAGCGCAAAGCGTAGCAGAAACTATTGGAGCTTCCAGTATTTTCAGAAAAGTGACTGATAACAGCGCTTCACTTTCCTCTTCTCAAAAAGAAAATCTTTTTAACGGAGGAATTTCCAAAATAAACGGACGGGAAGAAAAAGATAAAAAAGAAGAAACGGGGAGTATGTGGGATATTCCGACATTTTTAAGAAGAAAGAAAAAATAAAATTTTAATAAAACTTTTAGATAATTTACGGGTTTTGTAAGAATAAAAAAAGATGCCCTTCAACATTTACGTTGAAGGGCATTTGTTTATCGGTTCGATTATTCTTCGTAAAAAGGATAACCGATCGAGTTAATCACATTCATTTCCGTTCCTTCTATTTGAGAAAGTTTTTCCAAACTTTCGTAGGAAGGAAGGAAGTATTTAACTTCCGGAATAATTTCTTCTTCTTTTGGAGAAACTTCTTTTAGAGAGTTTCTTGAAGAAGATTTCGTTGCCGGAAGTTTGGCGAACATTTCAAGAAGAGCTTGGCGGTGTCCGCCCCAAACATCCGCGTTGATTTCGTCGAACGATAACAGTCCGACGTAATCAATAAGAAGTATTGGAGAAGCTCCATTTTTTCCCTGAAGGAAGAAATGAATGCCGTCAGTCACGAAATGTTCTTTTCCGATATCTTCGGGAGGAATCATCTTGTAAATTTCCCGAAGGTCGAAGGTTACAAAGTGACCGATGAGTCCGCCAACCGCATCAATGGCGGGCATTGGCAGGGATGCCGGTGCCAACCACTGCATTACGCCTCTTCCATCGCGGTATCCCGCGATAGGCAAAACTGCAGTGTTCACTCCTTCTTTATTTTCCGTATACATACCGATTACCACAAATGGTTTATCTTCGGTATGCACAAAGAAATAATATTGAAAGAGCGCCGGATAATTTTCCGGTGACCCGTCGGCGGTTAAGACTGCATAACCGTCAGGTTCGGAAGCTTCGCTTTTATACCACCAGCCGACTTGCGCGTTTGACGCAAGCCACACCGGATTGTTATACCAGCCTCCGGCTCTGAACCATTTCGTCATCGCTTCTGTGGGGAAGTAATTCCACCATGGCGCCCGGTCATTCCATGGAATCATGGTCGGACTGGGCGTTGGCGGAATTGTATCAATGACTGGGGTTGTTGTTGCAGTCGGTGTTGGCGTCCAGGTGAAAATTGGTGGCACCGGCGTTTTAGTCGGGGTCGCCGTTTTTTCAACTGGAGGAGTAGCTGTTTCGGTTGGTGTTGCGGTCACAGTCGGAGTCGCGGTCGAAGTAAATGTCGGTGTCGCTGTCGCAACCGGAGTACTCGTGACTGTTGCAGTCGGAGTCGAGGTTGAAGTCGGCTTTGGAGTATTTGTCGGAGTTGGAGTTCTGGTAGGTTCCGATAATCCTTCCGGAATACTACCAAGGAAAGTCCAAATCGCTTTTTTCCCATCTCTCAATGCAGCGACTTTGAAAAACAATCTTTCTGAATGAGGAACATTCCTCCAGACAAAAAAATTGT
>JAQVXM010000029.1 GCA_028709185.1 Minisyncoccota bacterium
TACCAACCACATCAGCTCTTCTTTTGACAAATTTTTCCCACCATCGCGCTTTAATATTATTTTTAAGTTCCACCCCAAGCGGCCCATAATCCCAAGAATTTGCCATTCCGCCATAAATTTCCGAACCAGCAAAAACAAATCCGCGCTTCTTTGCTAAAGCCGTAATTTTTTCCATTTTACTTTCATTTTTCTGCTCCGTTTCTTTTTTCATAATTAAATCTTTAACTGGAAATTAAAATTGATAGTTATTTATTTATTACTCTTCCCTCTCCCTCCTTTACCATCGGATCATCTGCTAATCTCGTTGTATCTCCTCCATCCTCTGCCGTCAAGGAAATTTCCGTAAAACTGTCTTCTGCCTCCGCCTCTATTTTTCCAACAAGAGGAATATAATTTCCTAAAGATAAAATAGACGGTGTCGCTTCAATTTGAAAAACAGCTTCAATCGGACTTCCTATTACGCCTTTTGTTGCCGCCACGTCGCCAACATTCCAAATAATTTCTTGTGTTCTTTCGTTATACTCTGGTAAAGTTGTTGTATTTCCTTTTATGTTTCCCTTCCATTTCACTCCGGGATTTAAAAACGATTTAATTGAAACATTTTTTACGTCTGTAGAATAGTTCGTAAAAATCCAATGTACTGTAAATTCCGTACCTTCGTCAACTTTCGGAGGCCAAGCGCCCTCATTCACCACTCCGCTCATTGGATCTCTTAATAAAACTTTCGATTCTACGCCAATCTTTCCTCTTATTTTTACTTGATTTTCCGCCACCACCGTTGTCTTGTCGGCTCCCACTCCCTGCGGTACTGTTGGCGACTCAATTCTTCCTTTTACTTTTAAAATAAAATTTTTGTCATTTAATCTGTATATCGGATAAGAATCTTTTACTGTTATGGAAAAATCCACTTCTCCGGTCTCTCCGTCTGAAATAGAACCTAATTCACTTTCATTTGAAGCATTCCAAGTTACGGTATTATTTATTGAATTAAAAAATCCGCTGCTACTTAAGGTAGGCATATTGAACATTATCCCCGAAAGTTCTGCTGTGATAATTACATCTCTCAAATCTGTTCCAGTATCGTTTTTATAAGTCAAAACATATCTTAAAACATCTCCCGGTTTGGCAATATAATTTTCATTATCATTAGCATAAATCAAAAGAGAAAGTGGCGATGAATTTATCGAAAATCCCTTGGAAATTTTCAAAATTTCATAATCTTCCCCGTAGATTTCTCTTTTCACTACCGTCTTCACTTCAAAAAAAGACTTATCAGGACCGAAAACACTGCCTGTAATTATTATTTTTTTTTCTTCTCCTTCGGAAATAGAATCAAACTTGAATAATTTCCCCGCCCCGTCGCTTGATTCTTTATCTCTGCTTGAAACAAATTTAAATTCTTTCGGATATTCTACTTCTATCGAAACTCCCTCGACCGGTTCCGATGTTAAATTACGATAAGAAATTTCCATTTCAAAATTCTCCCCGCCATAAACTTTCTCAGGAATCTTAATATCGGCAAAAATTAAAGGATTTTCTATGTTTATATCCTTATATCCCTTCTCTTCATAACGAGAATTAGATCCTCCCCCCATTCCATAAGCTGCGGTCGCCTCTATTCTTTTTGTCCCTCCCGTTGACGCTGTTGCCACTATTTCAAATTCTTCTTTATTTAAACTCTCGTTTCCCACCGTTCCTAATGTTTTTGTTATTACCTTTTGTCCTTTTTCTTCTCTCGTAAAAGAAAAACCCTCTGGTAAAGAAATCGCTACGGAAACATTTTCTAAAGTTTTTCCCGAAGAATTATGAATCGCCGCTTCCACTTTGAAAGGAACACCAAAATAAATCTCCCCTTCCGGAGTTTCTAAAAGAACCTCTATTCCCTCATTATAAAAAGCTTGATAAAGATAATAACCCCCGATTGCCGACGATATCAGAAAAAAGGAGAAAACTGCCAAAAACAGATTCCTTTTCCAATTCAAAAAAAACTTCCCCCTCCTTACGGCAACTTCCGGAAAATTATTTTTCCATCCTAATTCTTTCTTTTCAGGTTTATTCTTCTTAAAATCTTTTTTTTCTTTTTTTACTGTTCCGTTTTCCCTTTTGTAAAGCTTTTTTTCTAAACTTTCTAAACTCATGCTTGTCTTTTCATCTTACCCTATTTTTCTTTTTTTTAACAGATTCATCTTATTATAAATTTTTTTTTACACTGACCATCTCCTCTCCTTGAATTCCAAAATTAAAAACGCACCTTTTGCAAATATATTCATGCTTTTTAAAGTAAAAAAATTCCGGCTCTTCTTCTCCGCAAAAAGAACACGAGGAAAATTTCGGATTAAAACCGAAATGATTTAGCATATCCGAAACGCTCAATTTTTCTTCATTTATTTTTTCCCATAAAAATTGGTCTTTCTCAAACTCCGCCGTTCCATTTTTTAAAACCAATAACTCCTCAAAAGAAAAATTTAATCTCTTTTCTTTTATAGCATCGGTTACTAAAAATCCTTTTTTTTCCACCAACCTGATAAAAGAAACGGAATTTGGTTCAAGATGAGCTGAAAGCTTGGATAAAATTTTTCTTGCCCCTATCGCTCTTGCTGTCACTCTTCCCAATTTTTCCGTAAAAAAATGAATTTCACTGTCGCTTTCGCCAATAATTTCTTTGTCTAAAATTAAAGCTAAAGTCGTATAATCTCCCATTTCTTTATTTTACATCATTTGCGTTTAATAAATAAAAATCATCAATTCAAATCTGCCGATTAAACAAAAGATAAAACTGAATATTCTCCCGATTTCGCTAAATATTCATGATTTTTATTATTATTGTCAATTTGACAAACATATTTTCTATGTCTTGACAAATAAATCCGCCTATGCTACACTTTCTGTGTGAGAATGATTATATGCCCGAAAGGGTGTTTTTTATTGGAAAAGCCCTTTAAATAAGCCTTTCGGACAATCCCGTCAGCTCCTCAACCAGAGTAGCAGACGATGTTTTAAATCCTCTTAATTGTCGTCAATTAATAAAGAGATTTAGAACTTCCGTATGATACGTTACCTCGCTTTACTAAGCGTCATTATCACGGCCAATTCAACTTTAATTGCCAATTCCGAACCTTTAAAAAATAATAATAATCAATTAGAATATGAGACCGCTGGAAACCTCTCCGAGCTCATCTCGAACAATCCTGTGGAGATAAAAAATTCCGGAAAAATTTATGAAGAAGAAGTCTTTATAACCGTCACCGGCTATTCCAGCTCTCCTGAAGAAACGGACGATACTCCTTTTATTACCGCTTCTGGAAATCATGTTCGCCCCGGCGTCGTCGCGGCCAACTGGCTTCCCCTCGGTTCTAAAGTAAAAATTCCAGAACTCTTCGGCGAACAAGTCTTCGTCGTGGAAGACAGAATGAACAAACGCTTTAACGACCGTTTAGACATCTGGTTTTCCGATAAAGAATCCGCTCAAGATTTCGGTATGCACTTCACTAAGATTATCGTCTTATAAACAAAAACCCTCCGCTTCAAGCGGGGGTTTTTGTTTTAATTTGTTTTTTTCAAACTATAGCTCTAGTTAATTATCTCCGGTTGAAACTCTTCGTTCATTTTTATCTGAATCTCTTTTACCGAAATAATTTTACCGTCTTTTATTTCCGCCTCGATAACCAATCCTTTCATTGTTTCTTCTGAAAAATCTTGGTCAAAAACAAAATTTCCCAAACTATGAGCGATAAATTTTCCGTTATAATTTTCTAACTCCTGCGCCACATGCGGATGATGTCCTATAAATAAATCCGCTCCGCTATCTATAAGCTCTCTCGCCACCTCTCTTTTTTCTTCCGATACCTCCGTTTCATATTCCTCTCCAAAATGCAAAGACACAACCGCAACATCGACTTTCTTCGCTTCCTTTAAACTTTTTATCTCGTTCTTTATCCTTTCTATGTCAAAATTGCTTATTCCTCCATTTTTTCCTTTTGCTTCAAATGATTTCGGATATAAATTAGTAAAGGACAAAAACGCTATTTTATTTCCTTTAATTTCTTTTATAACTGTCTGATTCGCTTTTTCTTCATTTTCTCCGGCCCCTACCGTGCTTATTCCGTTAAAATTTAAAATATAAACAGTATCTGCCAACGCCTCTCTTCCCCAATCAAGGATATGATTATTAGCTAAAGATAGAACATCAAACCCTGCGTATTTTAACCCTTCCACTACTTTCGGATCAGCCCGAAAAGAATACTTGCTTCCCTGATTTTTTCCTCTTGAAGAAATCGGTCCTTCTAAATTTCCGACAGTCAAATCAGCTCCGCTTAAAAAATCTCCTATCTTCAAAAATGGATACCTAAAATCTCCGGAAACATAAATTCTATTTTCTACCACTCTCGAAAGCATTATATCTCCGGTAAATAAAATCTTTGCCGATGTCTCGCTTTTTTTATCCAAATTTTCCTTAAAAATAGAAACTAAATTTGATTGAAACTCCGAATAAATCGCCCTCTCCTGCGCTAAATTAAAATCTCCGGCATAATGTAAAACTACACCGGAAAAAAGAGCCATCACTCCTAAAAAAATAAAAAAGTAAAAATGTTTCACTTTTTTATTATAACAAAAATCATTTTAAATATCTAAAAAATAAAAAGTGCGCGGGAGAGGATTTGAACCTCCAAGCCCTTGCGGGCGCTACCACCTCAAGGTAGTGCGTCTGCCAGTTTCGCCACCCGCGCAATTTACCATAAAAATTTATCACACTTTCTAAAAAAGTAAAACCTCCGACAAAGTCGGAGGGAGACAAAAATTACCCTGTATACACTAAATGACGATATTTCTATCACCGACGCCAATAATCTTGTTATTTCGATTTTATATCAACAATAAAAACCCCTTCCGGTTTTTCGGAAGGGGTTTTTTTATTCTCTTGCTTATATCGTAACTCCAATCTTTTTTGTCATTTTTTTCTTGGACAATCCCCGAATATAATAAATCTTTGAACGATTTACCTTTTTAGGAGACGAAATTATTTCCAATTTTTTTATCGCCGGTGAATTTATCGGATAAATTTTTTCCATACCCACTCCCGCCACTTCCGCTCGAACCGTAAAAGTTCCCCCGTCTTCTTTTCCGTGTTTTCTTGCCAAAACTATACCCTCAAAACGGCCCGTTGCGTCATAAACCCTTATTTTGGCTCCCGCCTTTATTTGTTTTAAAATATTTTCTTCCATGTTTTTGAACTTAAAATTTTAACTTAAACTCTCGCTTTTCCCCTGTAAAAATTCCGCTACTTTAGAAACTAGCTCGTCTATTGAAGTTTTTGCTTTCACAAAATACTCCACCGCTCCAAGCTGCCTTCCTTTCGAAACGTCAGACTCCTGACCTAAATTAGAAAGAATTATTACCGGCATTTTGTTTAACTGAGGACTGGCTTGAATTGATTCCAAAACTTCAAATCCAGATTTTTTCGGCAATATCAGATCAAGTAATATCAAATCCGGTTTGAAAGTTTCTAAAATCTTAAGCGCTTCCTCTCCGTCTGTAACCAAATTAACAGAAATTCCCGACCTCTCTAATTTTGTTTTCATTAAAGAATTCAAAAAAGCATCATCTTCCACTAATAAAACATTTTTTCCGGATCCGGATGTTTCTTTTGCCGTTTCTACAGCTTGCATTGGATTTTGCGCCACTGGTTCTGTTTTTTCTAAAATAACAGAATCAGTAGAAGCCACCGGAATTTGATCAACGCCGGAAACCGGAACTTGTTGTTCCTCGTTTTCTTTTATAACAAGAGGCTTTGGCGCGGGTATTTGAGAAACAGAATCTGGAATTTCACTTTGAGAAACTGGAGTCGGAACAAAAACTTTCTGTTCAGATTCTTCATTTGAAATAGATGCCGCCGATTCTTCCTCTCCCTGTTGATTTTGTCCGATTATATTTTCTTCCATATTTTAATAATACCTTTTTAAAAACCTAAACTCAATTTTTTTCTATAAAAGAGCTTTTTTGTTGTTCCAAGTCATAGCCGCGACTTGAAGGCTCTCCCGATATGATATTCACATCGGAACTCCGATTATATCGGAGCGCGGCCAAAACCTGTTCTGATTTTTTTTAAAATCAGTCAAAGACCTAAATAAATTTTCTTTGGTAAAAACCAAATCAATTTTATTTTATTTAATTGTTCCACGCACAGCTTCCGCTACACGTGCCTTGTTACGACTTCGTCCATGTCACCGAACTCACCCTTAACCAGCCCGAAACCAACAAAGTTGGCAAACTAAAAATAAATTTTATTTTAGCTTGCTCGCTTTGCGAGCTTTGGGCTGGCCTTCAGGTGCTTCCGGCTCCCTTGACGTGACGGGCAGTGAGTACAGGACTCGAGAACGTATTCACCGCGCCATGGCTGATGCGCGATTACTAGCGATTCCGGCTTCATGGAGTCGAGTTGCAGACTCCAATCCGAACTGAGGCCGCTTTTTTGAGATTAGCTCCGCCTCGCGGCTTAGCAACCCTTTATAACGGCCATTGTAGCATGAGTGTCGCCCAGGGTATCAAAGGGCCACGCTGATTTGACGTCATCCCCACCTTCCTCCCAGCCCCAATTTCGCTATCAATAACATTAGAAAATTTTCTAACATTAATTCTTAAAAAATATCAATTAAATAAATTTAATATCCTTTAGTGAAATTGGGGCTGGGCAGTCTCGTCTGACACTTATAACAGACGACAGGGGTTGCGCTCGTTACCCCACTTAAGGGAACACCTCAAGGCACGAGCTGACGACAACCGTGCAGCACCCGTTCTAATAGTCCGATAAATCGGAGGGCCAATGTTTCTATCGGCTTTCCATTAGAATTTCAAACCCTGGTGAGGTGCCTCGCTTACCATCGAATTAAACCTCATGCTCCACCGCTTGTGCGAGTCCCCGTCTATTCCTTTGAGTTTTAAGCTTGCGCTCGTACTTCCCAGGCGGCCTGCTTAACGCGTTAGCTTCGCCACTCCGAGGGTCGATACTCGAAACAGCTAGCAGGCATCGTTTAGGGCGTGGACTACAAGGGTATCTAATCCTTTTTGCTCCCCACGCTTTCGTGGCTCAGGGTCAGGAACGCCCCAGCTTGCTGCCTTCGCCTTTGGTATTCCGCACGATATCAACGGATGTCACCCCTACACCGTGCGTTCTGCAAGCCCCTAACGTCCTCAAAGCCTGGCAGTATCAAAAGCGGCCAGAAGGTTAAGCCCCCTGATTTTACTTCTGACTTACCAAGCCCCCTACCCACACTTTACGCCCAATAAATCCGGATAACGCTCGAGGTCTACGTATTACCGCGGGTGCTGGCACGTAGTTACCAACCTCTTTCCGCTAGGTACTATCATCGAAATTTATCCCTAGCTACCGCAGTTTACAACCCGAAGGCCTTCTTCCTGCACGCGGCGTCGCTCCATCAGGCTTTCGCCCATTGTGGAATATTCTCGACTGCTGCCTCCCGTAGGAGTACGGCCCGTGTCTCAGTGCCGTCGTTGGGGATCGGGCTCTCACCCCCCCTACCGGTCATAGCCTTGGTGAGCTATTACCTCACCAACAAGCTGATCGGACCTAGGCCAATCTTGAAGTGGATTGCTCCTTTACTCCAATCTTGCGAAAGGAGATTATCAGGTATTAGTCCCGATTTCTCGGAATTATTCCTGTCTTCAAGGTATGTTACCAAGGTGTTACTAACTCGTTTGCCACTATCCTAAAAACTTTTTTAATATTGCTATTAAATCAGTAAAAAGAATCGTTCGACTTGCATGCCTTATCCACGCCGCCAGCGTTCATCCTGGACCAGGATCAAATCCTCAGAATAAGAAACAAATTAAGAACAAAATTCCTAATTTATTTCCTAATATAGAAATTACCTGGAACAACAAAAAAACTCTCTTTAATATATGGTTTGATTAAAAGAACTCTCTATGTCTTTAAGAGTTCTTTGGTATTATTAAATTATCAAAGTTCGTAAAAACAATTATATAAGAAAGTCTCCTTCTATGTCAATAGAAAAGGCGAAGATAAATCTTCGCCTTTTTTGTCCGCTCCGTTTTTTTATTCCTCAAACCAAACAGTCACCTCTCCTTCTTTTTCCGTTTCATAAGAACCGAATATAATTCTTCTCGGATTATAAGGTTCTCCCTCTTGATCGCCGAAAATTTCTTTTCTGGGATTGTGTATCATTTTTTTTCTGACTAAATCATCGAAAAGCCATTTCGATATTTCTCTGCCTTTTTCCTTCACTTCTTCTTTATTCATTTCAGTTCTTCTCTTTTCTCTTTTTATCTCTTTCTTTTTTTCTTCCAAAAATTTTCCCTTTGGTGATGGTCATTATC
>JAQVXM010000030.1 GCA_028709185.1 Minisyncoccota bacterium
TGACTGCTTGGTTGGCGTCAATCTCCTGCGCGAAGGCCTCGATCTTCCCGAAGTGACGCTCGTAGCTATTTTAGACGCGGATAAAGAAGGATTCCTGCGTTCTGAAACTTCTCTTATTCAAACCATTGGCCGCGCCGCGAGAAATGTTTCGGGTCAGGTTATTCTTTATGCGGACGCCATCACTGGTTCCATTAAACGTGCGGTTTCCGAAACTAATCGTCGCCGTGAAATACAAATTGCTTACAATAAAAAACACGGCATTACTCCGGAAACGATTAAAAAAGAAATAAAAGATATCACTAAAATTTGGGGTATTAAAGAAAAAAATATTAAAAAGATTCTTGATCTTGAAATAGAAGTTGTTTCCAAAGATAAAATTCCCGAACTGATTAAACAAAAAGAATTGGAAATGAAACAATCCGCTCAAAATCTTGAATTTGAACTTGCCGCCATTTTACGCGACGAAATTAGTTTGCTTAAAAAGAAACTCAAAACCCCGAAATCAAAAAAATAAAAAATCCGCATCGCGTTTTGTTTACGCGATGCGGCTCTCTGACAATTTGTTTTTTAAATCTTCGTTGCTGAAAAAGCAACTTTTTTAGCGGCCTCCGGCCCTCCTCTTGAATATCCCGCTCCACCCTCACTGTAGCGAATTTCCTCGTTGTTGATAACAACAAGGCCAGCGCAATTCATGCGCTGAGGATTTGTAAATCCTCCAAAAGAAACAAGCTGACGACCGGTTCTTTTCAAATCTTCAGCATATCTTGCCGCTAAAGCGATATGCTGATAAAAAGACGCTGGCTTCAGTCCATTGTCCCACATGAACTGTATGAGTTCATGCCAAACCCATTCGTCGTCGGGTATCACGACATATCCTTTTTCTTCGCTGGCGATTGATGGATATTTTCCATAAATCGCCGCAGGCTGTCGAGAAAAAGTTGATTTTGGCATTGAATAGTCTCGGCAGAAAATCTTCCCTTCCCCGCTTTCATGCCAACCAAATTTACTGACCATTTTTTTAACAAAATCTTCACTTCCATCAAAACGGAAGCTTTTTGTTAATTCTGAAAAAGCCAGATCTCTTCGAACATTTATTTTCACTTCTTTCCCGATATAGAACATTTTACTTCTCCTTTTTTGTTTTTTAGTTCTTTTTAAAAAATATCACAAATTTAAAAAAATGTCAATATTACCAAAACAAAGGAAAATTACTCAAACTATTTATAATCAAAGTTTTCTCCGCCAACTGGCGGATTGATTTTTACCTCTTAATCTCTTACACTCTTCCTATAAGCCCGATTGCGGGCCATTTATTGGTTATTTAATTTTATATGCAAGACAAAATCATTATTAAAGGTGCGCGCGAGCATAATCTCAAAAACGTTTCTTTAGAGATTCCCCGCAATAAAATGACCGTTTTTACCGGTCTTTCCGGCTCGGGCAAAAGCTCGCTTGCTTTCGATACTATCTTTGCCGAAGGTCAGCGTCGTTATATCGAATCTCTTTCCGCTTACGCCAGACAATTTTTAGGGCAGATGCAAAAACCGGATGTAGACGAAATTTCCGGTCTTTCTCCGGCTATTTCCATTGATCAAAAAGCTCATTCTGCCAACCCTCGTTCCATCGTCGCCACTATCACTGAAATCTACGACTATCTCCGCGTTCTTTTTGCTAGAGTTGGAGTTCCTCATTGTCCCGCTTGCGGTAAAAAAATTGAAAAAATGACTGTTTCTGAAATGGTGGATATTATTTTTTCCGAAGCGGAAAAAATTTTTCAGAAAAAAAATATTTCCAAATTTGATTCTTATGTCTTTTCTCCGGTCGTTCGCGGTCGAAAAGGGGAGTATTATCAAATGCTTTATGATATGTACAATTCCGGATTTACTGAAGCGAGAATTGATGGAAAAATTATGCCTCTTTCCGAAAGGATTGAGCTTGATAAAAATAAAAAACACACCATCGAAATAATTACCGATATGCTTTCAGGAATCGATTTGACTAACCTTACTAATGATAAGCGTCAGCGTCTTTCTGAATCCATTGAATCCGCTATTGATTATTCCAATGGTCTCGTCACTGTTTCCTTAGCCGGTAAAAAAGAAATTACCCTTTCCTCTAAATTTTCCTGCGCTGATTGTGGTTTTTCTTTTCCGGAAATCGAACCGCGCCTTTTTTCTTTTAATAGCCCTTTTGGCGCTTGTCCCACTTGCCATGGTCTTGGAACTAAATATATTTTTTCCGAAGAACCTTGCCCTGATTGTCTCGGTAAGCGTTTAAGAAAAGAATCTCTTTTTGTTCTTCTTGATAAAAAAAATATTATTGATGTTATTTCTCTTACTATTGAAGAAGCCATTGTTTTTTTTGTTAATCTTAAACTTACTAAACGTCAGGCGGAAATTTCTGCTTCTATAATGAAAGAAATTTTAAACCGTCTGCAGTTTATGGAGGATGTTGGTTTGGAATATCTCACGTTAAACCGAAAAGCTGGCACCTTGTCTGGCGGTGAAGCTCAACGCATTCGCCTCGCTTCCCAAGTGGGCTCGGGGCTTGTCGGCGCTCTTTATGTTTTAGATGAGCCGACTATCGGCTTGCATCAAGCCGATAATGATCGTCTAATTAAAACTTTAAAAGACTTGCGTGATGCTGGTAATACTATTGTTGTTGTAGAACACGACGAAGACACTATTCGCGCTGCCGATCACTTGGTTGAATTTGGTCCGGGCGCCGGTAAACATGGCGGAGAAATTATTTGCTCCGGTCCTGTGCCAAAAATTTTTTCTGACAAAAAATCTTTAACTTGCGCCTATCTTCGTGGCGATAAAAAAATACCTATTTCTAGTCGCCGTCCCATTAAAAGAATTCATGACTTTCTTAAAATAAGAGGTGCCTCCGAAAATAATCTTAAAAATATTAACGTTGATATTCCTCTTCGCCGTTTTATTGCGGTTACCGGCGTCTCTGGCTCTGGTAAATCTTCTTTTATGCGTGATGTGGTTTTTAATTATCTTTCTAATCGCTTGAACGGTTCCGGTCTTCGTCTCGGAAAATTTAATGAAATTAAAGGTCACGAATTTTTAGATAAGGCAATTTTAATCGACCAATCCGCTATCGGTCGCACGCCTCGTTCCAATCCCGCTACTTATACCGGACTTTTTAATCATATTCGCGATCTTTTTGCTGCAACTCCGGAAGCCCGTTTTCGTGGCTATAAACCGGGTCGTTTCAGTTTTAATGTTAAAGGCGGACGTTGTGAAAATTGCGAAGGCCACGGCTGGTTGGCGATCGAAATGCATTTTTTGCCGACAGTTTATGTGGAGTGCGAAGTTTGCAAGGGCCGTCGTTTTGATCGTGAAACTTTGGAGGTTCATTATAAGGGCAAAAACATTTCCGAAGTTTTAAATATGACAGTTGAAGAATCTGCTCGCTTTTTTTCCGACATTCCTCAGATCGCCGATAAATTGATTGTTCTAAACGAAGTCGGTTTAGGTTATATTGAACTTGGTCAGCCGGCCACAACTTTATCTGGTGGTGAAGCTCAGCGTGTTAAATTGGCAAACGAACTGGCTCGTCGCGCCACTGGTCGCACTTTCTATCTTTTGGATGAACCGACCACCGGTCTTCATTTTGAAGATGTTAAAAAACTTCTGGAAGTTCTGCATGAACTTGTTAATCGTGGCAATACTGTTGTCGTCATTGAACACAATCTTGATGTTATTAAAACTGCGGATTGGATTATTGATCTTGGTCCCGGAGGGGGAGTTCGCGGTGGCGAAATTGTCACTTGCGGCGTTCCTGAAGATGTTGCCAGATTCAGCCGTTCTTTAACTGGTAAATATCTCCATAAGTATTTGAAATAATTTTCAAGTGAATTTATAAATGTTTTTTCCGGAAAATATAAAACTGAAAAAACCGCTTCCTGATTCTCCCGGTGTTTATTTAATGAAAAATAAAAACGGAGAAATTATTTATGTCGGTAAAGCGACCTCTTTAAAAAAACGGGTATCCTCTTATTTTCATAAAACTCATAACTCTCGTTTGGAAAAACTTGTCTCTGAAATTTTTTCCATAGATTTTGAATCGGTTGATTCTATTTTGGAAGCGACTATTTTAGAAGCCGGTCTTATTAAAAAAATCCAGCCGAAATTCAATATTAAAGAAAAAAGTGACAAAAGCTGGACTTATCTCGCTATTTCTAAAAACAAGTTTCCCAAACTTCTCCTTATTCGTGGCTTGGAGTTGAAAACCGAATACCAATCATCTGATTTTTTGGAAGTTTTCGGTCCTTTTACTAGCAAAAAAAATTTAGAAACTATTTTGAATATTATTCGCAAAATATTTCCTTGGAGTAATTGCGAACCGAACGCTAAAAAACCCTGTTTCTATTTTCAAATTGGCCGTTGTCCGGGAATTTGCGCTGGAAAAATATCTTCTTCTGAATACAAAAAAACCATCAATAATATTCGCCTTCTTTTTCGTGGTCAAAAACCTGCTCTTTTGAAAAAACTCAAAAAAGAAATGAATTTTTTGTCTCATCGGGAAAAATTTGAAGAAGCGGCTTCTTTAAGAAATAAAATAAAAAAACTTGAACATATAGAAGATGTTGCTCTTCTTGAAAATGAGGATTTTTCCGATTTTTCCAAAAAAGAAAACAAATTTTTCCGTTTGGAAGGTTATGATATTTCAAATATTAGCGGCACTTCCGCAGTCGGCAGCATGGTTGTTTTTGAAGATTTAAAACCGGCTAAAAAAGAATACCGAAAATTTAAAATTCGCTCGCTGAATCAAATAAACGACGTTGGTATGATTTCTGAAGTCTTATCTCGCCGTTTCAATAATCCCTGGCCTTATCCGGAGCTTATTCTTATTGATGGCGGTTTGGGTCAGGTTAATGCCGCTAAAAAAGTTCTAAATGGGTTAAAAATAAATATTCCTATTGTTGGAATTGCTAAAGGAAAAAATCGCAAGAATAATCGTTTGGTTTTCGGTTTTTCCGAAAAAAAACTGATTTCCGAAGTCTCTGCTATTAAAAAAAATCTCATTTTTCTTCGTGATGAAGCTCATCGTTTTGCTATTTCTTATCATCGCCGCTTGCGTGGCTGGTTGAATAAATAAATCCTTTTCTTTCGTATATAATATAGTAAGCTTAAAAAAGCTTTAATAATGCTTCAAAAATGTGAAAATAGAACTGATGAAGAGCTTGTTTCCCTGTCTTTGAAGGACCAGGAATTTTTTTATTGCCTTTTGAGTCGTTTTGAAAATAAACTTCTTCGTTATCTTTTTCGGACTTTTTCTTTTTCTCGCGAGGATGCGGAGGACGTTCTTCAGGAATCATTTTTGAAAATTTATAAAAATCTTAACGAATTTGATAATTCTTTTAAATTTTCTTCTTGGGCTTATCGTATTGTTCATAATGAAGCCATTTCTTTTTTAAGAAAAGTGAAATCAAAATCAGGACAAAATTCTTATCTTTCTGAAGAAGATTTTGAAAAAATATCTTCCGATGTCAATCTTGAAAAAGAAGTTGATCGGAAATATTCTAAGGAAAAAATAGAATTATCGCTTAAAAATCTTGAAGAAAAATATCGTGAAGTTCTTATTCTTAAATATCTTGAAGATAAAAGTTATGAAGAAATTTCTGATATTGTTAAAAAGCCTGTCGGTACCATTGCCACTTTATTAAATCGCGCCAAAAAACAATTTAAAAAAATAATAGAAGAAAATCATGTCTGATATCGCTAAAAAAGCTCTCGAGCAAATAAAAGAAGAAAAAATATCTCCTGAACCAAAATGGAAGTTTCTTTTGAAAAACTGGGTTTATTGGGGAGTTTTTGGTTTGACTATAGTTTTAGGAAGTCTTTCTTTTAGTGTGGTTTTCTTCGTTATTAAAGGAAGCGACTGGGATATTTTCCCCCGTCTTAACCAAAGCTTTATCGGTTTTGCTCTTTTTATTCTTCCTCGTTTTTGGATAATTGCCGTTTTTCTTTTTCTTTTTCTTGCCATTTTAAATTTTCGTCACACTAAACACGGTTACCGTCTTTCCCCGTCTTTTATTGTTAGTCTGAGCATAATTTTAAGCGTTTTAATCGGCGGTCTTCTTTCTTATGCTAAAGTTGGTGAATATCTGGATAATCTTCTTTTTGAAAATTCTCCCGCTTATGAAAAAATAGCCGGCTCTCACCGTAATGTTTGGGAAAATCCGGAAAAAGGACTTCTTGGCGGCATAGTTGTTTCTTTGGATTTAGAAAAAAATAAAGCTTCGGTTGTGGATAGAAAGCGCCATATTTGGGATGTCGATCTTCAAGGATTGGAAGGAGATGCGGAAGGTTTATCCGTTAATTTTCCGGCTCGTTTTATTGGTAATCAAACCGGTCCTTTCTCTTTCTCTGCTGAAGAAATTAGACCGGGTAAAATAGGTTCTCCTTTTGCGCCTATAAAATTAATGCACCCTTCTTCTGATTCTTTAAAACCTTTTCCGATTCCGCCTTCTAAAAAATAAATGACAGATTTTTTTTTGGTTTGCGTATTAATCATTAAGAACGTTCTGGTTTATTGATTAAAATTAATAATTAAAAATAAATAATGAATAAAAAAGAAATTTTAACAACTTTAGGTGCGAGTTTATTGGTTGTTTCTGCTTTTGCTCTCCCGCAGGTTTTTGCGGAAAATAAAAATGGAGGAAACGAAAATTTTGGCTCTCGTCCGATTTTTGACGAAACTAAAATAGACGCTATTGAAAAAGCGATAGCGGATAAAGATTATTCCGCTTGGAAAGCTTTGGTTGAAGGACAAAAAATAACGGAAACTATAAACGAACAGAATTTTTCAAAGTATGCTGACGCTTTATTGAAAATAAAAGAAGGACAGGAAACTTTAAAGGAACTTGGTGTTGATGGTCGCGGTTTTGGCGGTTTTAATAGACCAATGCCTTCTGAAAATGGAAAAAATATTGAAGATCGCGCCGCCATAGAAAAAGCTCTGGAAAATAATGATTATTCTTCCTGGAAATCTTTGGTTGAAGGACAGAAAATAACGGAAACTATAAACGAACAAAACTTTTCCCGTTTTGCCGAGGCTCATAAGCTTCTAAGTGAGGGGAAGCAGGATGAAGCCAAGGTTATTTTTGAAGAATTGGGATTGAAAAATGGAGTGGGAATGGGTTTTGGCGGTGGTCGCTTTTTCCATCAGGAAAATAAAACTGACAAGTAAAAAAGCAAAATAAAAAAAGAGGCAGTTTATTTCGCCTCTTTTTTTATTTTCTTTTCTTTTGAAATCCACATCGCAATAAGAACAAATACTGTCGGCAGAATAAAAAGCAGTATTTTCATTGTTAAACTTTCCAATTTTTTCCACCACTCTCCGCCAAGATAACCGCTTAAAAGAAATAAAACCGACCATAAAAAAGCGCTGGTGGCATTATAAAACATAAATTTCCAAAATCTCATGGAAAACATTCCGGCAATAAACGGAATAATCGGTCGCATTGGCCCTACGAATCTTCCTATAAAAACACTTTTCCCTCCATGTTTTATAAAAAATTTTTCTCCTTTTTCCAGATACTCTAATTTTAATAATTTACTTTCTTTTTTAAAAAATCTTTTTGTCCATTTTCCTAAATAAAAACTTATTATATCTCCGATAATCGCTCCGATTGTCGATAATAAAATCATTCTCCAAAATCCGAAAAATCCGTAAGATGTTAAAACTCCCATGCCAATTGCCAAATTTCCCCCCGGAATGAGAAGCCCTATAAAAGCAAGAGATTCTATTGCTGAAATTAAAAAAACCGCCAAGTATCCGAAACTTTCATGATGTTCCAGCCAAAAAATAAAAGCATTATAAAAATCCATTATTCTAAGTTTAAGCTAATGGATTTTAATTAACAAACAAAAATCTTTTTTGAATTAATTCTATTTTATTGTTTGCACTATCCCGTCAACAATGGAGTCGATATCAAAAACTTCTCTTTCGTTAACACAATCATTTTTTTGTTCATTATCA
>JAQVXM010000001.1 GCA_028709185.1 Minisyncoccota bacterium
TTTCTTTATTTTAAAGGAAAAGTGACAGAAGTTATGGCAGACGAAAGAGATTACGAGGCAGGAGGAGTGGCGGCGAGATGGGCGATTCAGATATTTGGAATAGCGGCGGTTGTTATAATGTTTATTTTTTATACTTATCGAGATATTAATCCTTTTTATGAAGTGGTAGCGGGAACTTTGGCATATTCGGTTTGTTTTCTTTTGATTCTTTATTCGTTGATTTTTCATTATTACGAGAAGGCAAAGTTTTTTAAATGGAAAACTTCTTATATAGTTTTTGCGGTGATTTTAGGAATAGTTGTTTTTCTAGCCGGAGTGAAGTTATTTTCCGGAGAAGACGATTGGATTTGCAGAGGAGGAGAATGGGTGAAACACGGCAATCCGAGTTTTGAAGCGCCAAGTGTTCCATGCGGAAAATAAAAATATGAAAAACAGAATAAAGGAACTTAGAGTAAAAAGAGGAATGACGCAGGAGGAATTGGCAGAAAAAGCGGGAGTGAGGAGAGAGACGATTGTTTTTTTAGAGCAGGGGAAATATAATCCGTCGCTTAATTTGGCGCACAGCGTGGCAAAAATCTTAAAAACAAAAATAGACGATTTGTTTTTGTTTTAAAAATAAAAAAGCCCGAGGGAGTCGGGCTAAGAGGGGAGAGATTCAAGTTTTTCTAGGATGTCTTTTAAAAGGTCTTTGTCGCGAAGAGCGAGTTTTCTTGAAGATTCAAGCCATTCTTCCGGGGTTATCTCATCAGTTTCTGGGATTGATTCATCGAGAGAAGCTAAAGGATTAGTTTCTATCTTGACTGGCAGGTTAAGGGAGGAGAAGAGATTATTCGGGTCGATACCGTGATTTTCCTCAAAGCGCTCAAAAAAGTTTTCGTTCATATAGGGTTTCCCTTTGTAAATATCGGGCATAATAGTTCTCTCCTTTCTGTTTTATTGGACTCCGGTCAAGGTTTTTGGAGCAACTCTTCTGTTATTTCGCGAAGCAGAGGCGTATCTCTTATAACCAGGGTTTGAAAATTTTCTGAAAATTTTGGTCCAAATGGGCAAGGGTTGGGATTATTTGAAGGATTAGAAGGATTAAGATTTTCAAAAAATTTTTCATTCATATATGGTTCAGCAGTTAAAATTCCAGGCATAGCAGTTTTCCTTTCTTTTTATTAGATTTAAGAGCGAGAGCTGTTTCTTTCTCTAATTCTTTCCAAAATTTTCTAACTTTCGGGTCTGAATAGGGGATTTCTTCGGAGAAAATATTCTCAAGACTTTCAGGTTTTTTTAGCTTTAAATCGGAAGTTTTTAACTTTCTACTCATGTTGATATTCCTTTCTAGGTTCTGATTAAATAATAAGAGTTTTTTAAAAAAAGAAAAGAAATGTAATCTTTAGACAAGCTTAGGAACTAATTTTGTAAAATAGGAAAGGCAGTTGTTTTTAAGAAGAAGCGTGGTAGAGTAAAGGAAAATTATAATTAGCTTTAAAAATATGGAAGGATTACTTTTTTATGGAGAGATTGTTTTAGGGATTATTGTTTTCGCGGTGTTATTTTTGAGGCAGATAAATCAGTATGAAAGAGGCGTGAAATTCACGATGGGAAGGTTTACTGGAATAAAAAATTCGGGATGGAGAATTGTGGTGCCGATATTCCAATCAATGACAAAAGTGGATATGAGAATAAAAGCAGTGGATGTGCCAGATCAGAAGGCAATAACCAAAGATAATATATCGGTTGGAGTGAATGCGGTTATTTATTATAAAGTGATGGATGCAGGAAAGGCGATTATAGAAGTGGAAAATTTCCGTTATGCCGTTTCGCAGCTGGCGCAGACAACAATGAGAAATGCAGTAGGAGAAGTGGAGCTTGATGAACTTTTAAGTTCAAGAGAAAAAGTTTCAGAGAGAATAAGAACGGTAGTGGATATAGCGAGCGATCCATGGGGGATAAAAGTAGATAATGTGGAATTGAAAGATGTATCTTTGCCGGAAAATATGGAAAGAACAATCGCCAAACAAGCGGAAGCGGAAAGAGAAAAGAGAGCGGTGATTATAAAAGCAGAAGGGGAAGTGGCAGCGGCGGAAAATATGGCAAAAGCAGCAGAAATACTTGCATCTTCGGAAGGGGCTTTGCATTTAAGAACTTTACAATCTATAAATGATATAAGTTCGGATCAATCGAATACGGTGGTATTTGCAATTCCACTTGAAGTATTACGAGCATTTGAAGGATTGAGGAAAAAAAGAGAAGAGTAGAAATAAGAAAAAAATACCCTGATATAATCGGGGTTTTTTTTATTTTTATTTGGCGTTAAAATTAAGAGATGAATATTAAAAAAATTCTAGGGATTATATTAATATTAATAGTAATAGCGTTAATCGGATTTTATTTTTATAACAATGAGAGTGGAAGTTATAAAAATGAATTGTTTAATAGCGAAATTAATCCTCTAAACGCGGTTTATGAAGTAGAAGGAGGAATTTTTTCCATAAAAGGAGGAGTAGCTGAAGAAAAGGTCAATTCAATGAGCAGAGACGCAGTGGAAGTAAAAATTTTTGGACAGCCGGTTTTTGGAGATTTAAACCAAGACGGAAATGAAGAAGCGGCAGTTATAATCAGTTATAAAAACGATAGAGGAGAGGCATTTTATGTGGCGGCGGCAGTAAGAGAAAAAAATGACCAAGAAACAAAAGGAACAAACGCTTTAGTTTTAGGAGAGGGAGCGATGCCTAAAAATATTTTAATAAAGGAAGGAAAAATACTGGTGAGTTATGAAGTGAAGACAAAAGATTCATCTTTAGTGGAAATAGAGGGAAGATTTAGGTTGGAAGGAACAGAGCTTAAGCCATCTAATTAATCAAAAGAAAATAAAATTCTTGCAAAAGAACTTCTTTTTGGGGCATACTTAAAAAGAAGATTGTTTTTGTTTTATTATAAAAATGACCAAAGTAAAAGTACCATTCTTCAAACAAGATACTAATTATTCCTGCGGCCCGGTGGCTTTGCAAATGGTCTTTCTTTTTTTTGGAAAGATGAAAAGTGAAAAAGAATTAATAAAAAAACTGAAAACAAGAAAAGATGAAGGAATAAGTCACACAAAAATGAAAGAGGGAGCAAAAAAATTTGGTTTTAGAGTAGTAATAAAAGAGGATGCAACAATAACAATGATAAAGAATTTTTTAAAAAAGAAAAAGCCGGTAATTGTTAATTATATAGAACCGGATTATCAGGAGGGACATTATGCGGTTGTGACCGGAATAAATAGGGGGGTTATTATAATGAATGATCCGTGGCATGGAAAGAATTTTAAGATGGAGAAGGAAGAATTTGTAAAAAGATGGAGGAGCGAATACGAAAAAAGCAAAAGATGGTTAATGGTTATTTCTAAAAAAAAACGAAAAAATAAATCAACCGGTATCAGAAAAAATAATCTTAAAGTATTAAATTAATTGGTTTTTAAAACAACGAAAGGTGTATAATAACGACAGAATCTTAAAATAAAAATTCCTTCGTTGTTTAAAGTTTTAAAAAGACAAAGGAAAGATAAGGGAGAAAGATAATGAAAGATAAAAGGAAGTTTTTTGGAAAGAATAAAAATATTTTACTGATTGGTGGCTCTATAATTATTCCTCCATTTGAAAGTTTTTTTGAAGGAAAGGAAAAAGGGTGTTTTACAAAAAGAAATGGAATAAAAATAAAAAATGGAGTGGGGGAAAGGTTATGGATAAAAGGGAGATACCCGAAAAAGCCGGAAACTGAAGTTTTAGTTGTTGAGGTTTTAGAATCATTAATGGCTGTTGATTTTGTGAAATCTGAAAAGAGGGAAGAGTTTTTGAAAAAGAGACCTTTAACTCCTTTTCAAATATCAAATCTTTTGAATTCAAGCAGAACTAGAAATTTAATTCAGAAAAAAGAGGGAAAAAATTATCTGTTTTTTATTTTTAATCCTGATTTTGATTTGAATAGCGGAAAAGGAGGCCTTTTTGTTTTAAACGTGTATTGGTTTTCTTCGGAAAATATGTGGATCGGATCTTTAACCGGAGAAAAATCAACAGAAAAAAGAATACCTGGAAGTTTAGTTTTTTTAGGAAATTAATAATAGGAACTATTTTATTCCTCCGACGCAAAAAGCGCGATCGGAGGATTTTTTATTAAGTTTTTATCTAGTTTGACTTTTTTAAAAATAATGTTATGTTTAAAAGAAAAGTGTTGGTAAAAAATGGAATTTTAGCTTTATTTTTTTGTATTTATAAATGGAATTAGAAAATAAATTAGAAAAGAGCGACGAACAGCTTGTTTCCCTTATAAAAGAAGGAGAGGTTGAGTATTTTCGGGAAATTGTCGAAAGATACGAAAAAAAGATATTTTTTTACGTGCGGAGATTTTTAAATAATCAGGACGATGCGAGAGATTTGACGCAAGATGTTTTTGTAAAAGTTTATAAAAACATACAAAGTTTTGATTCAGAGAAAAGATTTTCTCCGTGGATTTATAGAATTGCTCATAATGAAGCGGTAAATATTATAAAGAAAAAAATAAGAGAACCTCTTAATTTTTTTGATCCGGAAGTTTTATTTCCACATCCTGTGGCAAATGAAGATCCTCAAAGTGATGCAGAAAAAAATGAAATAAAAAAAGCACTTGAAGAATGTTTAGAAGATATGGATGAAAAATACAAAGAAGTATTGATTTTAAGATATTTTGAGGATATGGATTATAAAGATATTGCGGAAATTTTAAAAATTCCAGTCGTGACTGTCGGGGTGAGATTAAATCGAGGAAAGGATAAATTAAGAGAAATTTACGAAAAAAAATTTAAATAAAAAATGGAAAACAAAAAACAAAATAAAATCGCGGACGAAATTATCGAGAAAATAAAAAAAGGAGAGGTAAAAATGTTGCCGAAATCTTATTTTTTAATGAAGTCGGTTCTTTATGCGGTTGTCTCAATTTTTGCTGTTATTTTCGCTACATTTTTTATAGCTTTAGTTTTTTATGTTTTAAAAATAAACGGATTTTTAAATTTGTCGCAATTTGGTCTTAAAGGGTTGCGTGATTTTATTTTGTCTTTGCCGGTTCTTCTTTTAGCGGTTGCTATTTTATTTATAGTGGTGGCAATAATGTTTTTATCGGAGTATCCGGCGACTTACAGGAGACCGCTTATATATTCCGTCGGCAGTTTATTGGTTATTTTCAGTTTGGGACTTTTATGCATAACAAAAGCAGTTTCTTTCAGGAGAATGGTTTATAACGAAATAGAGAGCGGAGAGGTGCCGGTTATTTCTGATTTTTATGATTACATAAAAGAAACAAATCCGAGAAATGTTTTAAAAGGAAGAGTGGAAAATGTTTACAGCAGCAGCTTTTTAATGGATGTAGGAGACGGGGAGAATGTGAGAGTGGTTTATGGACCGCAGACATCATTTTATTTTGAAGAGTTGATAAGGAGCGGAGATTATGTAATAGTGCATGGAAGAAGAAATGGAAATTCAATAGGGGCATTTGTAGTAGAGAAGGTGGAGGAATAAAATATTTTTGAAAAGAAGGTTGATTGGTTTGATATAGAGTTAGAGTTGAATATCAGATTTATTTTTTTAAATAAAAAATAGTATTTAAAACAAAAAGAGGTTGAGGATGTTTTTTACGTAAAAGAGATATAATATTAAGAAGATAGAAAAAATGAAATTCAACTATTTAGATAAAAAAGATAAAAAATTATCCGGAATTATTAAAAAGGAGATAAAACGACAAGAAGAGACACTAGATTTGATTGCTTCAGAAAATTTAGCTCCAAAAGGAGTTTTGGAAGCTCTTGGATCTCCTTTAGTAAATAAGTATTCAGAAGGATATCCTGGAGTAAGATATTATCCGGGAAATAAGTTTTATGACGAGATAGAAATTTTGGCACAAGAGAGAGCTCTTAAAGCTTTTCAGTTAAAATTGGAAGAATGGGGGGTAAATGTGCAACCTTATTCAGGATCGCCGGCAAATTTGGCGGTTTATATGGCTTTAATTCAACCGGGAGATATGATTATGGGGATGAAACTATCTTCGGGAGGACATCTGACTCATGGTCATAAGGCATCAGCAACGGGAAAATTTTTTCAATCAGTTCAATATGGAGTGAGAGATGATGGCAGAATAAATTATGATGAAATTTTAAAGTTAGCTATAGAGCATAAGCCAAAAATAATTATAACAGGGGCGACAGCTTATCCGAGAGAAATAGATTTTAAAAAATTAGGAGAGATAGCTAAAAAAGTAGGGGCATATCATGTAGCGGATATTTCTCATATTGCGGGCCTTGTGGCGGCAGGAGAACATTTGTCGCCTTTTCCATATGCAGATGTAGTAACAATGACAACGCAAAAGACTTTAAGAGGACCGAGAGGAGCAGTGATATTTGCGAGAAAAAAATTGATTAAAACAGATTCTCGAGTAAGTGGGAATGAAAAAAAAGATAGTAAAAGCGAAAAAGGAAAAAAGAATAAAAAAGAAGAAACAATTTTTGACAGAAAAAACAAAGCGGTATTTCCGGGATTACAGGGAGGACCACATAATAATCAGACGGCGGCGATTGCTTATATGTTTTTAGAAGCAGCTAAACCAGAGTTTAAAAGAATACAAAAACAAATTATTAAAAATGCAGCTGTTCTGGCGGAAAAATTAAAAGAAAAAGATTTTAATTTGGTAACAGGAGGAACAGATAATCATTTAATTCTTATAGATGTGAGAAATTTTGGATTAGACGGATGGGAGGCAGAGCATTTATTAGAAGACATCGGGATAGTGGCAAATAGAAATTCGGTGCCGGGAGATGATAAACCATTTCATCCATCGGGAATACGGATGGGAACGGCTTTCTTATCCAGTCGGGGAATGAAAGAAAAAGAGATGAAAAAAATAGCGGATATAATTTTTAGAAGATTAGTTCATAAAGAAGCGGCGGAAAAATTAAAAAAAGAAGTTTTTGTTTTGTGTAAAAATTTTCCATTAGAATACTGATTTGACTTTTATCATTTTATTTATTATTGTATAGAAAGACAAGAAATAACTTTGACATATATTTTAGAAAAGGGAGATTGAAATGGATAAAAAGAAATCAGTCGTGGCGTTAATTGTGAAAGGAAAGAAAGTTTTAATTGGAAAGAAAAGAAAAAAGAAGGGAAAAAATCGAGACGGGGCGTGGCATATTCCAAGTGGAAAAATAAAAGAAGGGGAGAGAAGAAAAGAAGCTTTAGAAAGGGAAATGAAAGAGGAGTTGGGAGAAGATTCTTCGATAAAAATTTTGGAATTTTTAGGTAGATATGAAACGCAAAAAGGCGTGGCTAGTTGGTATAAATGTTCTTTTTCCGGAAAAATATCTCCAGCAAGCGATTTAGAAGAAGCTGTGTTTGTTTCTGGAAAAAAAGCTTTTGAAATTTGCGGCAGAAGATCGGGAGAATGGCCTCAAATAGTGAAAAAAATGTTGAAGTGTTTGTAAAATGAGTTTTTTAATAAAGCGGCTCCAAAGCCGCTTTTTTTAATTAAATTGAGAGTATTAAAATTCTTAAAATAATTTTATTTGCTCATTTTTTTAAAATGAAGTAAATTAAAAAAGAAATGAAAATAGACGGAAAAAAAATAGCGGAGGAAATAAAAGAAAAAATAAAGAATTCTTTTGATTTTGTTCGAGAGGCAAAAAGACCGCATATTTTGGCAGTGGTTTATGCAGGAGAAAATCAAGCGTCAGAAACTTTTATAAAAATAAAAGAAAAAACAGCAAAAGAGCTAAAAATTGATTTTAGAGTTTATAAGTTTAGCGAAAATATTTCCAGTAAAAAATTGAGAGAAGAGGTGGTAAAAATTGGAAAACAAGAATTAGTCAAAGGTTTAATAGTTCAGTTGCCATTGCCTGAAAAAATTAATCGGCAAAAAATTTTAAACGCTATACCAGAAAAAAAAGACTTAGATTGTCTCTCGGAAAAAAATTGGGGTAAATTAGTGTTGAAAAAAGAAGGAGTTTTGCCGCCGGCCGTTGAGGCGGTAAAAGAAATTTTAAAAATAAAAGAAATAGATTTCAGTTTACAGGGAAACAATATGAGAGTGGCGGTGGTAGGGGCTGGATTTTTAGTAGGGAAGCCGGTAGCGGTGTGGATGATGGGGAAAGTGGGGGAATTGGCTGTGTTTGACGAGGGAAGTGATTTAAACGAACTTAAAAAATATGATTTAGTAGTAACCGGAGTAGGAAAGGCGGGAATAATAAAAACTGAATTTTTAAAAGAAGGGGCGGGAGTGATTGATTTCGGATATGATGGAGGAAAAGGAGATTTAGACGTAAATAATGAAAAAGAATTAGAAAAGTTATCTTTTTATACACCAACTCCCGGAGGAACCGGGCCAATATTAGTGGCAAAACTGTTTGAAAATTTTTTCAAATCGGTTTAAAAAAATAATCATTTTTATTAGTCAGCGGTTGTTAGTTAATTTTAGCTGTGTTTTTAAAACAGTTTTTTTAGATTGCTAGGTTGATTTTTTTGAATAATAGTTGACAAAATAAAATAATATGTATATATTCTAGAAAGAATCAAATAAAATAAAAGGAAGGAAGAGAAACATGAATAAATTTGCGGTTCTGATTTATCGGAAAGTTAAGGAAAAAGCAAGAATAAGTATTATTTTTTGTTCGTCATGTTCTTCGGCAGAATATTATGTTTCCTCTTTCACTCAAGAGGAAAACAATAAGATTGTCGCTTTGTTAAACGTTGAACAAAGGGTTATTAGCTTGAAGAAGGGAGAAAGCGTAGTTCCTTTTCTTAACTGGTTAAATAAAAATGTCCCAAATTGGAAAGCAAATTAGAAAATGGGATAGCGATTTTTACAAAAGAGGTGAAAAAAATCACCTCTTTTTTTTACTAAATAGTGTCAAAAGTTGATAAAAATAATAAAGTTATTATAATTTGGTTTAAGATTTAATTTTATTTTATGGCAAGGCGTCATTTTTACGGTTATATTTTTTTGACGGCAGTCTTAGCTTTTTCTGCCGGTTTTTTATTTTGGAATTATTCAAAAGGGGAAGAGATATTTAATTTGAATCCAATTATTTTTCAAGGAGGAAATGGAAAAAGTTTCCAATATGGAGCTTATCCAGAACTTGGCAATGCTGATTTTTTTAAAAAAGTGAAAGAAAGAATAATGAAAGAGGGACAAAAATTCATAGAAGCGGATTTGTCGGAAATGAAAATAAGGTTTTATGAAGGAGAAAAAATGATATTTGAGGCGCCAATAAAGACGAAGGGAAAAGAAGGTTCATGGTGGGAAACACCGGCAGGAATTTATGAAGTAAAAGAGAAAGAAAAAAATCATTTTTCTTCTTTTGGAAAAGTTTATACGCCGTGGAATATACAGTTTCAGGGAAATTTTTTTATACATGGATGGCCTTATTATGAAAACGGAACTCCGGTTAGTTCTGAATACTCAGGAGGGTGTGTGAGATTAGGAGATGAAGATGCTAAAAAGATTTATGAAATGGCGGAAAAGGGAATGCCGATTTTGGTTTTCGAGAGTCATTTTGGAAGTGATAATTTTAAACCAATAATAAAGGAGGAAATAAAGGCAACAGCGGAAGCATATCTTGCGGCAGATTTAAAAAGTAATTTTGTGTATGCAGGAAAAAATACCGAAGAGATAAAACCGATAGCATCAATCACAAAACTTGCAACAGCTTTAACGGCAGCGGAATACATAAATTTAGAAAAAGAGATAGAGATTTTTCCGGAAGCAATAATTTATACTTCTAAACCGAGACTTGAAGTTCAAGAAAAATATCGAGTTTTTGATTTGCTTTATCCGATGCTTCTTGAATCTTCAAATGAAGCGGCAGAAGCAACCGCAATAAATTTTGGAAGAAACTATTTTATTAAAAAAATGAATGAAAAAGCTGTGGCTCTTGGCATGGAAAAAACTATATTTGTTGATCCAACCGGAGCGGGGGAAGGAAATGTGGCGACAGCGGAGGATTTATTTAATTTGGCAAAATATCTTTATTTTAATAGAAGTTTTGTTTTGGATATTTCTTCAGGAGGAGCAAAAAATACAGCTTATGGAGATACGGCTTTTGAAAATTTGTCCAATTTTAATGATTTTTTGCTGGAGGGATTTAAAGGGGGGAAGGTAGGAAAAACAAATGTGGCTAAAGAAACAGCTTTGATGATTTATGAAATTGAAATAAACGGAGAAAAGAGACCGGTAGCGGTGATAGTTTTAGGAAGCGAAAATAATAAGGAGGACGTGAAAGAAATTTTAAGAGTGATAAGAGAAAAGTATAGTTTGGCTGAATAAAAAATGGAATTGCTTGATAAAAAAACAACAGCTAAAAAAAACAGGGCTAATCACCAATCGTTTTTTAGCTGTTATTTTTTTAGATAATTTCTTAGTAAGGGGTAGAGTGATGATAAGGTAATTGTCTAACCGACAATTTTTATTGAAGAAAAATTAAAGATATGAATAAAAAATAGAAATAGTTCTTCAAAATGGGGCTAATCGTCAACCTGCCTGCCGGTAGGCAGGAATTTTCTCAGAATTGTCGGCAATTTAAATAATTTTTCCGTGAAAGGGAAAAGCGATAATAATACAGTTATTTTCGGTGACTTCGAAATTATATTTGTTCTTCTTTTATTTTTTCTAAAACTTTCTTTTTTATAGAATCAAGAAGTTTTTTATCTTCTTTTAGCTTGTTTTTGGCGTTATCAAAACCGACAGCAATTTTTTCTTTTTCAAAGGAAAGGGTGGAGCCGGATTTTGTGACGATGTCATATTTTATGGCGGCAGTCAGAACGTCGGCTTCATAAGATATTCCTTCACCCCACATAATAAAAAATTCGGCAATTTTAAAAGGAGGAGCAACTTTATTTTTAACCACTTTAACTTTAACTTGACTTCCGACAATTTCTTCTCCTTTTTTGACTTGAGCGATGCGGCGAACGTCGATGCGGACAGAGGCATAGAATTTGAGAGCGCGGCCACCAGGAGTAGTTTCGGGATTGCCGAACATAACGCCTATTTTTTCACGAAGCTGATTAATAAAAATAATAAGCGTTTTACTTTGATTAGCGATGGCTGAAATTTTACGGAGAGCTTGACCCATCATGCGGGCTTGAAGGCCCATATGCTGAGCACCCATTTCACCTTCAATTTCAGCTTTAGGAGTTAGAGCGGCAACAGAATCAACAACAACAACGTCAATGATTTTTGAGCGAACCAAGCTTTCTAAAATATTTAAAGCTTCTTCGCCATTATCCGGTTGAGAAATGAGCAATTCATTTATTTTAACGCCTAGTTTTGCGGCGTAGTCAGGATCCATGGCATGTTCAGCATCAATAAAAGCGGCTTTTCCTCCTTTTTTTTGGGCTTGAGCGATTATATTTAAAGCAAGAGTGGTTTTTCCAGATGATTCCGGTCCATAAATTTCAACAATGCGTCCTTTTGGGAGACCATTAACACCAAGAGCGATATCAAGAGAAAAAGAACCAGTAGGAATAACATCAACATTAACTTTTCTGACTTCTCCTAAGGTCATAATGGAACCCTCGCCAAAACGACTTTTTAATTCAGAAAGAAGAGATTCGATATTTTCTTTAGGTTCAATATGCGCGGCTGATTTCTTTTTTGCCATAGATATTCAAAATATAATCCATTATCTGCTGATAAAGAATTATTGATAAATAATAATGATATTATTATACGATTTTTGATTTTGATTGCCAATTTAAGAAATTATTCCGATGGTATGGCGTCAGGAGAATTTTCATTTTCAGTTTCGGAAGAAGAAGGAGAAGAATCAGTTTTTTCGAAAATTATTTGGCGAGAGACAGAAGTTTCACGTCCGAGAAATTTTTTAGTTTTTATTTCGAAAGTGTTAACACCTTCCTGAAGAAGAACGCTTTTTTCAAAAGAACCATCTTCTTTTATATCAACAAGTTCGTTGTTGATGGAAAGTTTATTTTCCAACTCGGCATTTCCTCTTAAAACATAAGTTTCAATGTTGGTAGAAATATTTGATTCAGCCGGATCAAGAACGACAAGATAAGGTTTTCCAAAAAGAGCGTTAAAACGAAAAATAAGATAAACAAAAACAAGGACGACAAAAGAAGAAATAGTAAATATTTTTGTATTATTAATCGGTTCGAAAGCAAAACGGTTCTTAGGAAGAAGATCTTTTTCTCCGGAGGTTCTGATGTCGAATTCTTTTTTGAAAACTTGCCAGACTAGTTCACTTTCAAGATTAAGCGTTTCAGAAAGGCGGGTAAAATAGCCATGCAAATAAGGAGACGAGGGAAGTTTTTCATAATCACCGCGAATAATGAGTTCAACATAATGTTCCGGAACACGGCTTAATTCGGCAAGTTTTCCAATACTTAAACCTTTATGTTCTATAGCATCAATGATTATTTCTTTAAACGGTTTATCCATAAGATAAAAATAAAATAAAAAGACATCACTTTTTTAATACAAAATATGGTGTATTAAATATATTAAAGTATGGTTTTTACGGAGATTATGCGTCTTTATTTATTTCGCCAAAACGAGAATCACCTTCATTACCGAGAAAAACTTCTCTTGGTTTGGCTCCCTCTCCTGGTCCAATTATGCCTTTTTCTTCCATAATATCAAGCAGGCGAGCAGCTCGGGCATAACCAACTTTAAGGCGACGTTGAAGAAGGGAAGCGGAAGCTTTTTGAGCTTGTTTAACAGTTTCGATGGCTTCTTCGAGCATATCATCTTCATCTCCGCTTGTTTCAAAATTGTCAAAAAGATCTTTTTTGTCAATTTTTTCTTTTTCATCGCTATTTTCTTTTGATTTTTCGAATTCCGGTTTTTCTTCACCTTCAGCAATTTCATCAGTTATTTCTTTATTGTTTTCTCTAATGAAATTGGCTATTTCCTGGATTTCATCTTCAGTAACAAGAGGAGATTGAATTCTTTTTGGTTTGGAAAAAGTGGGGCTAATAAGAAGCATGTCTCCTTGTCCTAGAAGTTTTTCAGCTCCGGAAGTATCTAAAATAGTGCGGGAATCAATTTGGCTTGCAACTTTAAGGGCGACACGAGTAGTGATGTTAGCTTTAATCAGACCGGTAATAACTTCAACGGATGGTCTTTGAGTGGCGAGAATCAGGTGAATGCCAACAGCGCGGGCCATTTGAGAAAGGCGGATGATATAACCTTCCACTTCTTTTCCGAAAGAAGACATTAAATCGGCAAGTTCGTCGACAGTAATTAAAAGATAAGGCATTTTTTCTCCTTCTTTAGACTTGGAGATTTTTTCGTTATAGCTTTTTATGTCGCGAGCGCCTGAATTATGAAGAATCTCATAACGTTTTTCCATTTCGCTAATAGCCCAACGGAAAACGCCAACAGCTTTTTTATTTTGAATAACAACAGGAGCGACGAGATGGGGAATGCCTTCATAAACGGAAAGTTCAACGCGTTTCGGGTCAATAAAAATAAAGCGAAGATTTTCAGGAGAATTTTTATAAAGAAGAGAAATAATAATGGAATGAAGAGTGACGGATTTTCCGCTGCCGGTTGAACCGGCAATCAGCATGTGAGGCATTTTATCAATATCCGTATCAATCGGTTCGCCAGTAACATCACGGCCTAAAATGACGCTTAAAGGAGAAAGATCTTCAAAATTCGAAGTGGAAAGAAGATTTCCGAGACGAACTATAGCGGCGACTTTGTTTGGAACTTCGACTCCGACTAAAGATCGGCCGGGGATAGGCGCTTCAATTCTAATAGGATGAGCAGCAAGGGCGAGAGCAAGATCTTGGCTTAAAGCAACAATTTTGGAAAGTTTGACACCTTCGGCCGGTTTTAAAGTATAGCGGGTGACTTTAGGTCCGACATTAATTTCTCCCATTTCAACAGGAATATTAAAACTTTCGAAAGTGCGTTTAATAATATTGGCGTTAAGGCGAAGATCTCCGGCAGTCGCTTTTTCATTAGAAGATTTTAAAAGAGAAAGCGGAGGAGGGACATAATTTTTAAAATCGATTTTTTTAACTTTCTTTTTAAAAACGGAAAAAATAGGTTCTTTGACTTCAAGGTCTTTTTCTTCTTCCTTTATTTCTTCTTTGGACTCTTTTTCTGATTTGGTGTCTTTTTCGGCTTCAGTAATTTTTTTCATTTCCTGATTAGTAAGTTTTTCTTCTGTCTGGTTGTTTTTATTTCTTCTAAAAAAGGAAAGAATTGGGAGGTTTAAAATAAAAATAAGAGAAGAAAGGAGAATAGCAACAGAAATAAGAAGAGCGGCAATAAAGCCAAAAGGAATTTCAATCATGCCGGCGAGATTACCAGATAAGCCACCTTTTCCGGGAAGGATGAGGTCGATAAAACCCAGCCCGGAAATAATAAAAACAATTCCTCCAAAAAGGGTAGGACTTAAAATTTTTTCGTGACCGGAAGTAATTAATATAATAGAGATAAGGAGAAAGGCTATGGGAAAAAGATAAAAACCGAAGCCAAAAAGATAAGAAAGCCAGGAAAAGATAAGATTGCCGGCAGGACCAGAAGAGCCAAAAGCGGAGAGAATAAGGATAATGGATGTAACAAAAAGAATGATAGAAACAATTAATTTTTTAGTTTCGGGATGAAGAAAGCTCCATTTTTCTCTTTCTTCATCTTCATATCTTTCTTTTTTTAATCTTTTTTTGCGGCGGGACATAAATAAAGGAATAGAAAATTACAATAAACGGGTATAAAGCACATAATTAATGATTATATTATATAATGACTGGTTATAAATTTCTAATGATAAAGCAAAAAAGATATAATAAACAGTAATAAATGAAAGAAAACGTTTTTAAAGAATATGATATAAGAGGAAGATGGGAAAAAGAAATCGATGAAAAATTCGTGGCGGATTTTGTAAAAGCGTTTTTAGAATATTTAAGAAATGAAATTTTATACTCCGCAACAGATGAACTTCGATTAAAAAATAAAAATTTGAAGATTTTAATCAGCAGAGACAGAGAGTTGGTTTCAAAGAAAGCATATAATGTTTTAAAAAAGGAACTTATAAGTAATGGATCAAAAGTGATTGATTTTGGAGAAACGGCAATACCACTTCATAATTTCGCGTCGGGAAAAGAAAAAACAGACGGAGCGATAATGGTGACGGCATCGCATTTGTCAGAAAAATATACAGGATTTAAGATTTCAAAAAACGGAACAGAACCAGTAAGACTTGAAGAATTAAAAAATAAAATAATAAAAAAAGAGTTTTCAAATCGGATTGAAAATGAATTTTTAACAAAAAAACGTTTCAATAAAAGTGAAACAGACGTTAAAAATAATTATTTAAAAAAATATATAAATTCTTTAGAAAAAAAGATAAAAATAAAAAAGAAATGGAGAGTGGTTATTGATGCCAGCGGAGGAGAAACCGGAATAATTTTGAATAAAGTTTTTAAAAAAATTTCAAAATTAGAAGTAAAAAAAATTTGCTTTCAAAAATGCAAACATAATGACAATCCTCTAGAAATAAAAAATCAAAGAGAAATAAAAAGAACCATAAAAAAAGAAAAGCTTGATTTAGGAGCGATGTTTGACGGAGATGGCGATAGAATTATATTTTTTGACGAGAGAGGAAAATTTGTCAACCCAAGTTCAATTTTAGCAATACTTATAAAAGGAATGAAGCCAAAAGAATTTATTGGAAATACGAGCGTGGGGATGGCGGCTAGAGAAATTGCTAATAAATTTATAGAAACAAGGACGGGGCATGTATTTATAAAAGAAGAAATGAGAAAGAGAAAATCAGAGATGGGAGGAGAACATTCCGGACATATTTATTTTAAAGAAAATTTTTACACGGAAGATCCAATTTTCGCTTTTTTAAAATTATTGGAGATTCTAGAAAAAAGTGGAAAAAAAATGAGTGAATTTTTGAAAGAAGCAGATCCATATTTTAAATCAGAAGAAAAAAATTTTAGATTTTCAGAAAAACATTTTCAAGAGGTAAAAGAAAGGATAAAAAGAAGTTTTAAAGCGGAAAAAATTTCAGAAATTGACGGGATAAAAATTAAAGAACAGAATTGGTGGTTTAATTTGAGAGAGTCGGGAACGGAAAATAAAGTCAGATTGAATGTGGAAGCAAAAAGCAAAGAAGAGTTGAAAAAAATAAAAAAAATAGCAACAGCATTCATACAAAAGAAATCTTAGAAGATATTTTTTATTTTTTAATTTTAGTCGGGGTTATTTTGCAAAAAACCTGAATTTTCTGTAGAGTTTTAGGATTGGATAAATATTTAAAAGAAGATAATTTTGTCAACATGAGAGCGACAGGAAAGAGATGAAAAAAACGTAATAATAAATGATAAAAATATGGATAAAATAGTAATAGACGTAGAAACAAAGAATTCTTTTGCGGATGTCGGCGGGCAGCAGTTTATAAAAGACTTACAAGCTTCTTTTGTGGGGGTTTATTCTTATAATAAAGACAAGTATTTTTCTTTTTTTGAAGACCAATTTAAAGAATTGGAAGGGTTTTTAAAAGGAGCCGGATTGATTGTGGGATTTGGTTTAACCAGATTTGATGTGCCAGTAATGGATAAATATTTTGAAATGAATTTTTTTTCTGTTCCAAGATTGGATATTTTAGATGAGATAGAAATGACAGCAGGAAGAAGAATAAGTTTGAATATCCTTGCTAAAACAAACATAGGAATAGAAAAAACACAGGAAAGCGGATTGGAAGCTATAAGATTGTATAGAGAAGGAAAAATGGAAGAGCTAGAAAAATATTGTTTGCAGGATGTAAGAATAACAAAAGAGATTTATGATTTAACAAAAAAACAAGGATATTTACTTGTTCCAAACAGAGTGACAGGAGAAAATGAAAGAGTGAGTCTTAATTTTAACGAAGGAGAAATGATAAAAAGCCAAAGCTTATTTTAAAAAGAGGTAATTTTAAATAATGAAACAAATAAGACTTTTTTTAGTATAATTATACAATAAAGTTTAAAGTAGAAAAAATAAAAAATGAGGAAAAAATTATTTTGGTTCAGCGTAATTTTATCTGGAATTTTAGCGGTGCAAATGTTTGTTCCGCTTTCGATCGCTCAGGCGAATTTTATAACAGACTTTTTTGATTCAATTAAAGAAAAACTTCAGCCAATCGGGGAGAGCGTAAAAGAGGGACAGGATGCCTTAAAAGAGAAGATATTAGAGAAGAACGTGGAAGAAGCAGTGACTGGAATAAAAAAAGATGAAAAGACGGAAGAGGTAAGTTTGTATAAGCCAGCAGCTGATTATGAAAATGCGATAATAGAAGCGGTAGAAAAAACTGACCCGGCAGTGGTTTCTATTATAGTAACAAAAGATTTGCCTGTGATAGAAAATTGTCCTGTTGATTTGTTTTCTAATATACCACAAGAATTAAGACAATTTTTTGAATTACCGGAAGGAACTTATTCACAACCATGTCAAAAGGGAGTGAAAAAGCAGGAAGTGGGCGGGGGAAGCGGATTTTTAGTTTCAAACGATGGATTGATACTTACGAATAAACATGTAGTAAATGATGAAACAGCTTCTTATACAATTTTAACCAATGACGGAAAAAAATACGAAGCAAAAGTTTTAGCGAAAGATCCGCTTGCGGATATTGCTATTGTAAAGGCTGATATTTCAGGACTTGCGACAGTTAAATTGGGAGATTCTGATTCCGTAAAATTAGGGCAAACGGCAATTGCTATTGGTAATGCTCTTGGAGAGTTTAGAAATACCGTTTCGGTTGGAGTGATATCGGGGCTAGCGAGAACGGTGACGGCTACAGATGGAAATGGAGGGGGAGAAACTATAGAGGGAGTATTTCAAACCGACGCAGCGATAAATCCTGGAAATTCCGGTGGGCCACTTTTGAATTTAAGAGGGGAAGTAATAGGAATAAATACAGCAATAGCATCAGGAGCTGAGAATATTGCTTTCACTATTCCAATAAATATGGCAAAGAAAGCAATAGATTCAGTAAAAACAACAGGAAAAATATCAACTCCTTATATCGGAGTGAGATATTATATTTTAAGCGAAGAAGACGCAAAAGAAAAAAATATTCCGTATGCTTACGGAGCTTTAATAGTGAAAGGAGAAAATGGGGAGACGGGAATATCAGCAGGATCGCCGGCGGAAAAAGTAGGACTTAAGGAAGGGGATGTAATTTTGGAAATCGGAGGAGAAAAAATAGATTTGAATCATTCTTTAATGTTATTAATCAGAAAACATGAAGTGGGAGAAAGAGTGGGAATAAAAGTTTATAGAGAAGGAAAGGAAATATTTCTTTACCCGGTTTTAGAGGAAAGAAAATAAATAATATCAAAGGAAAGATTTATCGGGATAATTTATGTTTTAAGAAAAAAGCGAGACGGTTTTTATAAATCTTTTATTTATCCAGTTCTTTTTTGAGACAGGAAATAAAATATTCAATTTCTTTTTTAGTGTTGTAAAAAGAAAGAGAGAGACGGATAGCTTTTTTTATTTTCTTGTTTTGAAAGTAAAAATTATTACAGAAGAAACCGCTTCGGACAGCAATGTTGTATTTTTGATCAAGGCGAATAGCGAGAGAATGGGAATCGATATTTTCAATAAAGAAAGAAATAATAGGAGCGCGAGTTTCTAAATCTTTTTTTATCGGTTCATTAATAATCTTAAGGCGAGGAATTTTTTTGAGTTCTTCCGTTAAAAAATAAAGAAGCTCATTTTCGTATTGTTTTATGTTTTTCATTCCGATTTTGTTTAAAAAATCTATAGCTGTTTTCAGACCGAGGATGCCGGAATAATTTTGAAGTCCGGGTTCAAATTTTCCCGGACCGGAGAGAAGATTGTTTTTTTCATCAACAGTTCCGCCGCCAACAAAAAATGGTTTTAGATTAATTGGATTTTTAGCCAAATCTTTTATATAGAGAACACCAACGCCGGTTGGACCATAAAGCTTATGACTAGAAAAAGCGAGAAAATCAGTATTCAGGTTTTTAGCATCTATTTTGCCATGAGGGAGAGCTTGAGCAGCATCAAGAAAAAGATGAGCTTTATATTTTTTGACAATTTTACTGATTTTTGAAGCAGAAATAGAGATTCCATCAAGATTAGAAGTAAAAGCAAGAGAAACTAGACGAATATTTTTATTTTTTTGAAGGATTTTCTCAAATTTTTTCAAATCAATAATACCATTATCGGTCTCGAAAATTATAAGTTTAATCTTATTTTCGGCGGCTAATAATTTCCAAGGAAGAAAATTAGAATTATGTTCTTTGTCTGAAATAAGGACAGAGTCATTTTTTTTAAAAGGGAAAGAGCGGGCGATGAGATTTATGGCTTCGGTGGTGTTTTTAACAAAAATGATTTCTTCTTGACGGACTCCGATAAAACTGGCTACGGTTTTTCTTGATTCAGACATTTTTTTATCAACAAGAGATGAAAGTCGATGGAGAGAACGGCTGGCGCAGGAGGGATATTTTTCATAATATTCCACAATAGATTTTATAACTTCGGATGGTTTTAAGGAGCCGCAGGCGGAATCAAAAAAAACCGGAGGATTTTTTCCGGCTAAAATAGGAAATTTTTTTCTTATCTGATCCGTATTAAACATAAATAATGTTTTCTTTAATATAAAATAAAGATTTTTTATTTGCAATCAGTGATTTTTTGTTTTATTATAAAAAAGATTTAAGGCAGAAGAATGGATAACTTAATTAAGGGAGTTTTTACGCCTTATTATCTGATTATGAGGGAGAATTTAACGAATCAGAAATTAAAATAAATAAAAAAGTATGCCTCAATTCAATAGATTCACTATAAAAGCTCAAGAAGCTTTGCAAAATGCGCAAGAATTGGCGCAAAGAGAAAATCATGGAGAGATGAAAGCTTTGCATTTGTTGGCTTCATTAATAGCTGATCCGACAACTTTAATACATCCGATTTTAGTTCGTTCGGGAGTAAAAGCGGATAACTTAGAGACGCAAATTGAAGAAGCGTTGAAGACTTTACCAAAGATAGTTTCAAATTCTTCTATCGGACAATTGTATCTTTCAAATGAAGTGATGCAAATTTTGGATCGATCAGGAAAGATAGCTTTTTCCATGAAGGATGAATTTGTTTCGTGCGAACATTTATTGTTTGCCATTATGGAAGTGCCGACGGAAGCAAAAAAAATTTTGGATTCTTTTGGGTTGAAAAGAGAGACTGCACTTCGGATACTTTCTCAACTTCGAGGAACAGCAAGAGTGACAGACGAAACACCGGAAAACAAATTTCAAGTTTTAGAAAAATATTCCGTTAATTTAACGCAAAGAGCAAAAGAAGGAAAATTAGATCCAGTAATAGGAAGAGACGAGGAATTGCGAAGATTGATACAAATTTTATCAAGAAGAACAAAAAATAATCCGGTTTTAATCGGGGAGCCGGGAGTTGGAAAGACAGCAATAGTGGAAGGATTGGCGCAAAGAATTGTGACGGGAGATGTGCCGGAAACTTTAAAAAATAAAGAAATAATAATGCTTGATCTCGGGTCTTTAATAGCCGGGACTAAATTTAGAGGAGAATTTGAGGATCGACTGAAAGCTTTTATGAAAGAAATACAACAATCAGGAGGGAAGTTAATTCTATTTATAGACGAAATTCATACAATTGTCGGAGCGGGAGCGGCGGAAGGAGCGGTGGATGCTTCTAATTTACTTAAGCCGGCTTTAGCTCGAGGGGAACTTAGAGCAATTGGAGCAACAACAATAAAAGAATATCAAAAATATATAGAAAAAGATCCGGCTTTGGAGAGAAGGTTTGCGCCGATAATTGTGGAGGAGCCAACAATTGAAGATAGTATTGCCATTCTTCGCGGTTTAAAGGAAAAATATGAAATTCATCACGGGATGAGAATAAAAGATGAAGCTATTCAGGCGGCGGTGAATTTATCGGCGAGATATATTATGGATAGATTTTTACCAGACAAGGCTGTTGATTTAATAGATGAAGCGGCGGCGGCAAGAAGACTAGAAACAGAAAGTTTGCCAAAAGAAATAGATAAAATAAGAAGAGAAATTACGCGTCTTGAAATAGAAAAACAGGCTCTTTTAAAGGAAGATAAAGATGTTGCAAAAAAGAGATTGAAAGAGATTGATGAAAAGTTAGCAGAAATAAAAGAAAAAAACGATGGATTATCAGGTAAATGGCATGCAGAAAAAATAACTTTTGAAAAGTATCACAGTTTAAGGCAAAAGCTTGATGATTTGAAGTTTGAAGCGGAAGTGGCGGAAAGAGAGGGAAATTTAGAAAGAGTGGCGCAAGTTTTATACGGGGAATTACCTGAGGCGGAGAAAGAATTAAAAAATTTTGAGAAAAAACATCTTTGGGGTGAAAAAAAGAATCGCAAAGAAGGGGGAGAGGAACAGTTTATAAAAGAAGCGGTAGATGAAGAAGATATTGGAGCGGTGGTTTCTAGATGGACGGGAATTCCGGTTTCTAAAATGTTGGAAGGAGAAGCGGAAAAACTAACAAAAGCGGAAGAAGTTCTAAAAGAAAGAGTAATTGGTCAGGAAGAGGCAATAGAAGTGATTGCGAAAGCTTTAAGAAGAGCGCGTTCCGGATTAGCTGATGAAAATCGACCATCGGGTTCTTTTATGTTTTTAGGTCCAACAGGAGTGGGAAAAACAGAATTAGCAAAAGCGCTAGCCAGTTTTATGTTTAATGATGAAAAAGCGCTTATTCGAGTAGACATGTCTGAATATATGGAAAGACACGCCGTTTCGAAATTAATCGGTTCTCCTCCGGGATATGTTGGTTTTGACGAAGGAGGACAATTAACAGAAATTGTAAGGCACAGACCATACAGCTTAATACTTTTTGATGAAATAGAAAAAGCTCATCCAGAGGTTTTTAATATTCTTCTTCAAGTTCTTGATAATGGAAGATTGACAGATAGCAAAGGGAGGACGGTGAATTTTAAGAATACAATTATTATAATGACTTCAAATGCGGGAAGCGAGATAATAAAAGAAATGTCTTCAATCGGATTTGCTTCATTATCAGAAGATAAAAAAGAAAAAGAAGAAAAAGAATATAAGAATAATATAATGGTATCTTTAAAGGATTATTTCCGACCGGAATTTTTAAACAGAATTGATGATATAATAATATTTAATCCTTTGACACCGGATGATGTAAAAGAGATAGTGGAGCTACAATTAAAAGAAGTAGAGGAAAAACTTTTAAAGAGAGGAATAAAATTGTTTTTCAATAATACGGTAAAGAAATATATAGCGGAGAGAGGATTTGATCCGGAATTTGGAGCAAGACCGGTTAAGAGGATGGTGCAAAAGGTGATTTTGGATGAATTAGCGGATAGAATTATAAGAGGAGAGATAAAACATGGAGCGAAGATTAAAGTTGATTTTAAGGGAGGAGTACTTGTATTTAGCCATTAAGGCCGCTTTTTTAGCGATAATTTTTATACAAGCTTCCGCTTGGGTTTTTATAGCACTTTCTTTGTTTGTTTTTTTTTATAGCGCTCAAAATTCTTCTGTTTCTTATTTTTTTACTTTTCTTTCTTTTATTTTTTCTTCATATTTTGCTTTATTTTTCTTTCCAGAATATTGGTATTTTTTAGGAGTTCTTGTTTTTTTGGGATTTTTTACAATATTAGGATTGAAAAATTTAGCTTTTATTTATAAAAAGGAAATATACAAGTTATTGAGTTTTCTTATACTTGCTTTAATTTTTTTAGTTTTCTTTTGGGCGGATTTTTTTTATGAGACTCATTTATTTTTATTTATACTTCTAACTTTTGGAATTTATTTTATTTTTTTTGATTCCTTTTCGTTATTATTTAAAGAGAAAGAAAAAGCGGGAGTTTTTAGTTTGTTCTCCACTTTTATGATTTTAGAAGCGGTTTGGTCTATTAAAATGTTGCCTATAGGAATAATCAATCAAAGCGCAATAGCGCTTATTTTCTCTGTAGCTTTTCAAGAATTCGCATCTTTAGTTGAAGAAAAGAAAATTAATTATAGAAGAATACTTTTGATTTTCACTTCATTTATTTTTGTTTTTTTAATAATTATGGCTTTTTCCAAATGGACGGTGAATTAGAAAAAATATCAGAGTTTGTAAAGCTAATAAATTTAAAGAGTGAAGAATTTTAATTTTTTAAAATCGGGCAGAATTAAAGAAGTTTGTTTTATAGCTTTTCTTTTAATAATCTCTCTTTTTTTTCACTTTTTTTATAAAAATTTTGCGGATAATGACAGCTTTTTTTATATAAGGGAGGCGTGGCGGTTAAGAACGGAAGGTATTTTTACAACCGATTTTCCATGGACTTATTTTTCGATGATAAGAGAATATGGAATTTCTTTATGGTGGGGATTTTTGATAATTCTTCAGCCTTTTACTTATTTTTCCGATTTAAGAATAGGAATAAAAATGGCGGGAGTTATTTTTACCTTTTTAGGTCTTTTAATTTTTTATTTAACCATAAGAAGAGAAAAAGTAATTTGGCCTTTTATCTGGCCTCTTTTTTATTTATTCTCAGCACCTAATATTCTTTATCGATTTTTAATGGTGCGACCGCAAATTATTTCAACAGCGTTATCTTTTTTATTGTTATCAGTTTTAGCAAGGGGATCTATTTATACAGTGATAATTACTTCATTTCTGATAACTTGGATACATTTTAATTTTTTTTTCGTGCCAATAGTTATATATGCCGTTTATTTTCTTGCAAAACTGGCAGTAGAAAAGAAGGCGGATTTTTGGAAGGGGGCGGGGGTAATAGTCGGGGTGGTATTAGGATGGGTGGCGCGGCCCGATTTTTGGTTAGCGGGAAAACTTGTTTATATTCAGATTGTCGATTTATTTCTTACAAAACAAGCAAAAATTCCTCTTCTCTTTGGCGCAGAAAATGAACCGTTATTATGGATTACTTTATTAAGAAATTTTTGGCCGACTATTTTAATTTTTATCTTCGGTGTTTTTGTGTTGGCGAAGTTTTATTTTGAAAAATATAAGAAAGGGGAGATTTTTAAAGCAGGGGATGGAGAAGAGATATTTACCTTAGCAAGTTTTATTTTGGCAAGCGGATTTTTATTTTTAACGATGTTTTCGGCGAGGAGGGCATATGATTTTTGGGTGGGATTTTCAATGCTTTTTTTAGCGTCTATTTCTACTTATCTTTTACCTAAAATTTCTTTTAAAACAAGAGAATTATTAGAAAGTGTCTTTAAATACGGAATAATTGTTTTGTTTATTTTTTCGCTTTTTTATTCCATTTATAAAAATGACAGAAGCATGAAAGAAGAGGCTTTTAGACCAGACCGATTAGAAGAAGCATCTTTGTGGCTTAGGGAAAATTCAAAAGAAAAAGATATTGTTTTTAATTTGAATTGGGCGAGGTTTTCTCAAATGTTTTTTTGGAATCAAAAAAATTATTATATCGGAGGATTGGATCCAATATTTCAATATATCTACAACGAAGATTTATATTGGAAATTTCATTATTTATCGACTGATCTTGTAACTAAAAAAACATGCGGAAAAGAAGAGTGTAAAGTAGAAGATCTTGAAGACACTTATGAGGTTTTAAAAAATGATTTTAAAGCAAAATTTGTGTTTTTAGAGAAAGAACAAAATCCGGCGGTTTATTGGTATTTAGAGCAGGACGAGAGATATGAGAAGAAGTTTGAAAATAAAAAAGAAGTTATTTTTGAAGTAAAATAAAAAAAGGAGGATTAAAAAATGGAATATAATTTTAAGAGAGCGTTTTAAGATTGGTAGACTGATTTTATTCTTAATTTGACATAAAAGAAGAGGAGAAATATATTAGAGAAATGAATTCGGAAAATTTTAAAAAAGAGGTGTATAGGATTTCCTATGCTTTGTTTATGGTTTCCGAACAAATTAAAAGGGTTTCCGTGGCAAAGAAAATTGCCGAATACGCAGTTTTTTTATTAGAAGACGTATATAATAATGATTTAGATAAAGCTTTGAAAGATAATGAATTTTTAAGCAGTTTGGTTTATTTTTCTTCTGACACTGGGTTATTAGATTATGAAGATAGAGAGGTTTTAATTGAGGAACTTATTAGTTTAAAGGAAGTAATAGAAAGAGAGAAAAAAGAAAATAGAGGAGCAAGGGAGTTTTTAAAAAAAGATTTATCAAGTCCACTTCCAATATTTTTAGGAAAAAGAGAGGGTGAAGAGAATGTTTTCTTTAAGGAAGGTATTTTAGATGGATCTGAATTATTAGAAAAAGACAAGGTTTTAATTAGTTCGGAATTAGGAAATTCGGAAATTCGGAAAGATAGTTCGGAAATTAGGAATTTAGAGAAAGCTTCGGATGGAACTTTAAAAAGGAGGGAAGATATATTAAACAGAATAAAGCAGAGCGGAATTTGTTTTTTAAAAGATTTGTCAGTTTTTTTCCCTAATTGCAGTGAAAGAACATTAAGATATGACTTAGAGTGGCTTTCGAAGCAAAAAAAAGTGGAAAAAATAGGAAGTAGCGGACCAGGAACATTTTATAGGGCAAAAATAGAATAATAAGAAAAAATTTTTTAATTGATAACTTTTAGAAGAATATATAATAATTTTAATAACTAAAGTAATAAAAAGGAGTAACTAAAAAGATTTATTTCCGTTTAATATTAATGAAAATCGGAAATTTTAGTAACTATTGATTTTGATTGTCTGATTTGTTAATGTTAGGAACGGTTTTAGCATTTTAAATAGTGCTTAAAGTTCTTAGTGTGAGGCTGAGAACATAAATAAGAGGATATTTCCTCTTATTTAAAAGCTTTAGTTAAATAAAAATTTAACAAAGAAAAAAGCCTCGTTCTAAGAACGGGGCTTTTTAAGTAAATGATATTAAAGGTTTGTCGCTTATTTAACCCTATCTCTTACCCCTCACAAGGTCAGCGGTTTGGTCGATAATTAGTTGCAAACTTTCCAGAAAATTATACATTATAAATTTAGAATTAATTACACTAGATAACGAAAAAAAGAAAGAAAAATGAGTAAAAAATTGGTTTCTATAGCGCTTTCTTTAACTACTGTAGTTTGGCTTTCTGGAGCAGCAATGGCAGTTCCAGTAGCACAAGCTCAATCTACGACTGATTTGCAGTCACAGATTGCGGCTTTGCTTGCTCAAATACAACAGTTACAAGCGCAGTTAAATGCGGCAGGAGGTTCAACAACTACGGGAACTTCAGTTGCATGCTCTTTCACCCGCTCCCTCACAGTGGGTTCGACAGGAGCTGATGTGAAGTGCTTGCAGCAATACCTTAATGCCAGCGGATTTACAATTGCCACGACCGGAGCCGGTTCGCCTGGAAATGAATCAACATATTTTGGTTCATTAACAAAAGCGGCGGTTGCTAAATGGCAAGCGGCAAAAGGAGTTTCTCCAGCAGTGGGATACTTCGGTACAATTTCAAGAGCCAAATATACTGAAATTGCTTCAACAACCACAACAACCGGAACAACAACTACAACAACCGGAACAACAACCACAACAACTACATCCGTAGGTTCAGGTTTAACAGTAAGTTTGGCATCGACTCAGCCAACAGCGGGTCTTTTCGGAGAAAATTTTGCCAGCAGACCTTTCACTAACTTAACCTTCAGAGCTTCAAGCGATGGAGATGTTACAGTTGATGAAGTGACTGTTGAAAGAACCGGACAAGGTGCTGATCAGGCTTTTTCCGGAACAGTTCTCTTAGATGAAAATGGAGTCAGAATCGGAGATGCAAAAACCTTTGGTTCGACACATAGAGCTCGCTTGACTGAAAATTTTGTGATTAAAGCCGGACAATCAAGAACAATAACATTGGCCGGAGATTCTGATAGTGATCAGAATGATTACAATGGACAGCTTGTATCCCTCTCTCTTGTTGAAGTCAAAACAGTTGGTTCAACAACAGTGACGGCCAGCTATCCTATGACTGGAACAGTTCACACAGTTAACAGCACGCTTTCTATCGGAACAGCGACTTTAACTCGCGGACCATCTGATCCAGGATCAGGACAGACAAAGGAAGTGGGAACAACAGGATATTTGTTCTCAGCTCTTAAAGTGACTGCCGGATCACAAGAAGATATAACAATGAAATCCGTGCAATTTAATCAATCCGGTTCAGCGGCAGAAACTGATCTTGAAAACGTAAAAATTTACGTTGATGGAACAGCTTATAATGCGACTGTAACAGGAGATTATTACCAAGCTTCTCTTGGAAATGGAATTGTTATAACAAAAGGAAATTCAAAGGAAATATTAGTAAGAGGTGATATCGTCGGAGGTTCGGCAAGAACGATTGACTTCGATCTTTACCGCTACGCCGATGTTCAGCTTACTGGTAATACTTATGGTTACGGAATTCTTCCTTCAGCTTCAGAAGTAGCAGCTAGCGCTGATGATGGAAAATTCCACGCAGCTCAGCCAAATTTCGATGCTTTCGAGGTGACAGTTTCAGCTGGAACTTTGACAGTGTCTAAGGCTTCTTCAGTACAAGCTCAGAATATCGCCATTAATTTGTCCGATCAGCCTCTTGGAGGATTTGAAATCGATGTAAAAGGAGAGGATGTGTCGGTTGCTTCAATGATATTCGGTCTTGATATAGCTGTTGATGGATCACCAGATGCAAGCAATATTACATCTATAACTTTGGTTGATGCTAATGGAAATGTAGTTGCGGGACCAGATGACGGAGTTTCAACAGGAAAAGTAACTTTCTCAGATACAGTAACTTTCCCAGTTGGAAAACATATTTACACTTTAAAGGGAAAGATCGGAACTAGCTTCTCTAACGACCAGACAGTTTCGGCTTCGACTACTCCTTCGGGATGGTCAACAGTTAAAGGTGTAACAACCGGACAAACGATTTCCCCAACTCCTTCATCGGCAGTTGCGGCAAGTACGATGACAATAAAGGGAGCAGCGCTTTCTATTTCAACTTCAGCGACACCAGTTGCTCAATCAGTGGTTCGTGGCGTAACTGGTTTTACATTCGCTAAATTTGTTTTAGATGCGACTGGTTCCGGAGAAGATATTCGGGTAAATTCAATGTATCCGGAATTATCAACTCTTGGTACAGCTAATACAGCTGATGACCTGACAAATTGTCAGATGTGGGATGGATCAACATCTCTTAATACAGGAACAAATATCGCTAATCCGACCAATAATAATGCGGCTGGAGACGATATAACGGTTCTTTTTGACACAGGTCTTACAATTAGCAAAGGAACAACAAAGACTTTGGATTGGAAATGCGATATCGCGGCTAATGGAACTGGAACAACTTACGCTTTCGGATTGGAAAATACAGCCGGAAGAGTGGTTTCAACCGGATTTACTTCAGGCCAAGATGTTACTGAAAATATTACCGATTCAAATGGTCAGATAATGACAATGGCGGGAGCAGGAGCATTAACAATCGCTCTTGATTCTTCAAGTCCTTCTTTGAAACTTGTTAATGCTAATACAACCAATAACATTATTTCGGCTTTGAAATTGACATCTTCTAATGAAGATATCAGTGTTTCGCAAATTTCTTTGCAGTTGACCAATACAGCTTCAAATACACCTCAGGACTTAGTAAAGGTGACTGGATGGTTGACGGGAGGAACGAGCGCAGTAGGAGAAGCGATCTTTGTCGGCGATTATGCCACAATGACTTTGACTGGAGTGACGATTCCTAAAAACAGCGATTTAGTCTTAACTCTTAAGGCAGATATCGCTCAGATGGGAACTGATCAGCCGGCCAGACCGGGACACACTGTAAAAGTTGACTTTGATACCGATGATAAAACCGGATCAAACAGCAATACAAAGGGTGTCGGATCATCTTCTGGAACAACAGTTTATGCTTCAGGAGCAGACACAGCTTCAAATGGAGTCAAGATCTATAAAGCAGTTCCGACTCTTGCTAAAGTTGATTTGTCATCCTCGGAGAGAACGCTTGTAGCCGGAACGAGAACACTTTATAAGTTCTCAGTTTCAGCTCCGTCAACCGGAGGAGTAGGACTTTACAAGTTCACTTTTGACACAGCGTCACAAGGAGGAGACTCAGCTATCTCTTACAGAACAACATCTTTCAAGGTTTACGGATATTCCGATTCTTCGTTTAGTCAGACAGCTTTCAACACCAGTGGACTGTTAAATAATGACGGTTTAGCGGTGTCTGGAGCGGCCTCAACCGGAGAATTTGAAGTTCGTTTCAATCCAGTAGCGGAAACTGGTTCAACGGCGGAAGCTATTCAGGTTCCAGCCGGACAGACCCGTTACTTCAAACTGGTTGGAGACGTAACCGGAAAGACTGCAACAACAACATTGAGTGTTAATCTCTTAGGGGATACCTACGCGATTAATTCGGCAATGACAGCTGGAGATGATAACTTTACCGGAGCTAGCGCTGGAGCTTATGCTTTTGCGACAACAGCAACGATAATTCACTCGTCCGAATACAATAACTTTATTTGGTCAGATAACGCGACAACCACTTCTGGTGTTTCAACTTATGACTGGTCAAATGGTTATTCAGTATCAGGATTACCATCAGCTGGTATGGATTCTGAAACTTTAACTCCGTAATTTGAGTTAAAAAGAAATATCTTTTAGTTAAAGATCTAAAAGAGAAACAACCCCGACTGAAAAGTCGGGGTTGTTTTTATAATCAGTTTCTGATAAGTTTCTTATTATGAAAAAGACATTAATAATTTTTTTAATTGTGATTTTGGCTGTTTTTATCTATTTAGGAGGAAAGTTTTTAAATAGCAATAAAGTTCAAGAAAATAATAATTTTTCAGAATTAGAGGAAATTTTAAACGCGACTTCGACAGCGCCTCAAGCGGAGATAAAAGAAATAAAAGAAGATTTTGAAAATACTTTTACTCCATATAGAGGACAGGACTTAAGTGAGATAGGAAACGATGCTTTTATTGAAAAAGTTCCGGAGAAAATATTAAATGATTCAAAAGCGGAGCTTGCAAGATTAAAAAGCAGTTTAGAAAAAAATCCGGAAAATGTCGATGAATGGATAAAAGTAGGAATGATAAAGAAATTTTATAACAACTATATCGGAGCAAGAGATGCATGGGAATACGCAAAGTATCTAAATGACACAAATTCTTCGGTCTACTACAATTTAGGAAATCTTTACGGAATGTATCTGAAAAATAATGTAGAAGGAGAAGAAAATTTCAAAAGAGCATTAGAATTGGAAAAAGGAGAAACAAGTTTTTATATAAACTTTGCTGATTTTTATAGAAATTTTTATATAGAAAAAAAAGCGGAAGCGGAAGCGGTTATTCAAGAAGGATTGAAAAATATGCCAAACGACGGGAGTCTGCTTGTTTATGCCGGCGGATATTATGAAGAATTAGGAGATAAAGAAAAAGCTCTTTTATATTATAAAAAAGCTTTAGATTTAGATCCGGATAATCAAGAGTTAAAGAATGAGATAGAAAAATTATCCGTAAATTAGCGCAGAGATTTTTTAAAAGGGAAGGGAGCCGGGAGCAACAATTTGTTTTTAAATTTTTCACTGATTTTTTTGAGTTGAAATTGAAATAAAAAGGCTTGACAAAAGGTATTAAATTAAATGGAAAGAAAGAAAAAAATAGTTTTTATTGCAACGAAAGGAGATCAAGGGGGAGCGCAAAAATACATTAAACAATTAGTTTTTGGAATAGACAAAAATAAGTTTGAGCCGGAAATTATTTCCGGAAATTATGGCGCTAGTTTAGTGGTAAAAAATAAATTAAAATGGCTTGGAAACGAATCCGGTTTTTTGTTTTATAAAGATTTTTTAGCTTTAATTGAACTTTTTAGAGTTTTAAAAAAAGAGAAACCGGAAATTGTTCATTTAAATAGTTCAAAAGCGGGGGTAATCGGAGCTTTAGCTGGAAAGCTGGCTGGAGTGAAAAAGATAATTTTTACGGCTCACGGATGGGTTTTTTCAGATGAAAATTTGTCTTCTTTAAAAAGATTTTTTTATATTTTAGCGCATAAGGCGGCTGGATTTTTTCAGGATAAAATAATAAATGTTTCCGAATATGACAGAAAATTAGCTATTAAATATAAAGTAGCGCCGGAGGAAAAACTAGTGACGATAAAAAACGGATTAGATATAAATTATTTTTTTAATAATTTATGTTCCAAAGAAGAGGCAAGAAAGAAGATAACAGATATAATTTTTAATGACGAATTTCTAATTTCTAAAATTAATAAGCAACAAAAAGATTTAGGAGGATTTTGGATAGGAAGTATTGGAAGACTGGTAAAGGAAAAAAATTATCAATTATTTGTGGAAGCGGTAAAAATTTTAAAAGAAAATTTTCAAAAAGAAGAGGAAAAACTGAGTTTTTTTATAATTGGCGATGGATATGAAAAGGAAACTTTAAAGTTAAAAATGAAGAATTTAGAGCTGGA
>JAQVXM010000031.1 GCA_028709185.1 Minisyncoccota bacterium
GCCTAAAAATTCTGTTTGCCCGGTTGCTTCTTCTTGTCCTATCTTTTCCGAATCATAATAAGCTGTTTCTATTGGAATTGGAGAAACCATCTGCATGTTTAACTTTATCGCCTCTGAAAGTCCTTTTTCCGATACGACCGGTATTTTAAAAACCTGCAGATAAGTTCTAGAAAACGGTAAAGAAACAATCACGTTTATTTTTTCTTTCTTACTGTAAATACCGCTTATTTTATTTTTTAAAACCTTTAATGCTTCCTTAAACTGTTGAGTATTTTCTATTCGCCCCTTTCCAATTATTCCCGGAGGTAATTTTAAAGAAGCTGTCGCAAAATTTTTCCCATTTAAAAGAGAAAATCTTAAAAAACTTTCAGAAATTTCAAGACCGCCAACTGGTGGCGCCTGACTCAACATCGAAAGAAACGTGTTTAAATAACTTCCTTTTTGATAATTCATAAATTGCCCTCATCAAAAGAAACTACATCCACCTGCCCGGTTATTGAATCTATTTTTAAATCAACGACCACCTTTCTTTGACGAAAAAGTGCCGTGCCGGTAGAAATTATTCTTGTTTTTCCTACTTCTGGATAATCTTTCACCACTGTTACCATAGCCGTCTTATTTCCCACTGTTAAATTATATCCTCCGCTACTGTAAAAATCCTTGTTTCTTATCACTCTTCGAACCGCATCTATTGCTCCGCTTTTTGCTGCAGCAAACGCCTCCGATGATAATTTTTCTCCCAAACCTGCTTGCCCTAAGGTATAAGACATAAAAGACATCACTGCTACTGATTCAATTACTATTCCTCCTAACGCCATAACAACCGGCAACATCGCCGCCCCTTTCCTTAAAAAATTTTTTTTAAAAAAACTCATTGAATTTTAAAATACTATTTTTCTCCCTTATTAAACTAAATTATACCACAGCTATTTCATATAAATTACCTCCTTGCTTCTCGCCTCAAATAGAATCGCAAAAAAACCCAAAGCTCGAAGAAGTTCATAAACAATAAAAGAAAAAATAAGAATCGGCCAATAGAAAAAAGGTCCTATTCCTCGAATAACCAAAAAAACAATTAAAACTAAAACTATATAAACCCCGTATCCATATTGATTGAAAAGTTCGGAAAATTTCAAAGAAATTATCGAATGTAAAATATCGGAAGTTTTTTCTCTTGAATTTAAAGACATTCCTAAAAACTCAGAGAAAGTATTCTCAGTTTTTATCACCCCGCTCGATATCGCTACTCTTTTTCCTTCTTCAGAAATAAGTGCTGCATTTGGATCTTTTTCTATTTCCCTTTTTACTATAATTTCTATATTTTCTCTTAGAGTTTGATCTAAAGAAAATCCTGGATAAAATCTGTTTGCAAAAGAAAAACTTGGAGTCATTAAAGAATAAAGTGTTTCTTTAGAAATTAAATTAACACTGCCGGAAAGAACCACTGATGCATATGTAATTGCCGCGAAAAAAGACATTCCCGTCACAAATTTCAACATCACAGCCCTTCCTGTTCTAAAAAATCTTACACGCAAATAAGCTTCTTCTTCTTTCTTTCCGGAAAAAATACTCCAAGAAAGAAAAAAAAATAAAACACAAAAAGCAGCCAAACTCCAAACAAAATTAGCTTTTACAATAAAAAGAATTGAAGCCATCAGTGCTTCTATAAAAACAAAAACATAAAGAATCTTTTGATCCTCCGTTAAAATCACAGAAAGAAGAAAAACAATCGAAAATAAAGAAAAAAACAGTAAAGCTAATAAATAGTTTCCATCTACTTTCGATAAAAATCCATAAAAAAAGTAAGAAAAACCCAAAGCTAAAAAAGAAGCCAAAACTCCGAGAGTTATTTTTTTCCACTCTCGGCTTTCTTTTTCTTTTTCTTTTACTATTCTTTCAATATTATTTTGAAACTGCTTCTCCGTCGCTCCTGTTATCATCTTTCTTATTATACAGCGACTCTCCTATTTTTTGTAGTTCTGTGGACAATTCCGAAACCTTCTTATTTATTGCTTCCGCGTCTTCTTCATTTTTTATTGTTTTCAACTCCTCTATCTTTTTTTCTATTACGCTTTTTATTTCCACCGGAGCATCTTTTCCCGATTCTCTTAAAGATTTTTCCGCCACATAAATCAAACTTTCCGCTTGATTTCTAACTTCAATCAACTTTTTCTTTTTAATATCTTCTTCAGCATGCGCTGTCGCCTCTTGTTTTAATTTTTCCACTTCTTCACTGGATAATGTTGTCGATGCTTCTATCTTCACTGTTTGTTTTTTCCCTGATGCTTTATCAAGAGCTGTTACATTTAAAATACCGTTAGCATCAACATCAAAAGAAACTTCAACTTGCGGCACGCCTCTCGGAGAAGGTGGAATCCCATCCAAAATAAATCTGGCTAAAGTTTTATTATCTTGCGCCATTGGCCTTTCTCCTTGCAAAACATGCACCTCCACCGAAGTTTGATTATCCGCCGCTGTTGAAAAAATCTGTTTTTTTTCAGTTGGTACCGTTGTATTTTTTGGTATCATCGGTGTAGCCACCCCTCCTAACGTCTCTATAGATAAAGAAAGAGGCGTCACGTCTAAAAGAAGAATATCTTTAACGTCTCCTTGTAAAATTCCCGCTTCCACCGCTGCTCCAAGAGCCACCACTTCGTCCGGATTTATATTTTTATGAGGCTCTTTTCCAAAAATTTTCTTTACCGCTTCCACAATTGCCGGCATTCTTGTTTGTCCGCCAACTAAAACAATTTCATCAATATCAGAAATTTTCATTCCCGCTCCTTTTGGAGAAGAAGCGGTAATTACCTCCTTCATTATTTCGATAGATTTTTCCACTAAATCCTCCACTAATCCCTCTAACTTTGCTCTGGAAAGTTTCATTAAAAAATGTTTTGGACCGGAAGAATCGGAACTTATATATGGAAGATTTATCTCTGTCTCAAGCGCTGAAGATAATTCATGTTTTGCTCTCTCTGCTGCTTCTTTTAATCTTTGTAAAGCAAGCGGATCTTTTGTTATATCTATTCCTTCCTGTTTTTTATATTCGCCAACTAAAAATTCTATAATTCTTTGATCTATATCGTCTCCCCCTAAATGAGTATCGCCTCCTGTTGCTCTTACTTCCACTGTTCCCTCTCCTACTTCCAAAACTGAAACATCAAAAGTTCCTCCTCCGAAATCGTAAACCACAATCTGTTCATTTTTATTTTTATTTAAACCATAAGCGAGAGCCGCCGCTGTCGGCTCATTAATTATCCTTTTCACTTTCAATCCTGCTATCTCTCCCGCATTTTTTGTCGCTTGTCTTTGACTGTCGTCCAAATAAGCCGGCACAGTTATTACCGCTTCCTCTATTTTTTCTCCTAACCGCGCTTCTGAGTCCGCTTTTATTTTAGCCAGAATCATTGAAGAAATTTCCTCGGGCTTATACCATCCTTCTTTTCCTGTTCCGCTCATTTTTACTTCCAATCCCCCATTCTCGGCTTCTCTTATTTCAAAAGGTAAAAGTTTTCTGTCTCTTTGAACTTCTTGATCGGAAAACGTTCTGCCGATCAAACGCTTTACGGAAAAAATCGTATTTTGCGGATTAGTTATAGCTTGCCTTTTAGCAAGTAGTCCCACCAATCTTTCTCCTGTCTTATTTAAAGCAACGACCGACGGCGTTGTTCTGTTTCCTTCTGCATTCTCTATTATTTCTGGATTTCCTCCGGAAACAACCGCCACCGCTGAATTGCTTGTTCCTAAATCTATTCCTAAAATTTTTCCCATAGTTTTTTAATTTATTTTTTAATATTTAGATAACTGACCCGCTTTTATATCTTTCTAATTTTTAAATATAAAAAATTAGAAAATATTTTAAATATCATAGGCGCCCTTCTCGCTATTTTGATACTTTAACTTTTGCCGGTCTTAACACTTTTTCATACAACTTCCATCCCCTTTCTATTTCGACAACCACTATTCCGCTCTCTCCCGTTTTTTCCTCCTCTCCAACCGCTTCATGAATTTCAGGATTAAATTTTTCTCCCATTGCTTTTATCGGTGCCATTCCATTTTTTAAAAGAAAACTTTCTAATTGCGTTCTTATTGAAATAATCCCTTTATTTTCACTTTCAACTTTTATCGCTAAATCAAAACTATCCATTACAGCAAGCAAATCTTTCAACAAAGTCACATTTGCAAACTTCACTAACATTTCAACTCTTGACGCTTCTTCTCTTTTATAATTTTCCAAATCTGCTTTTGCTCTTTTCCAACCGCTCAAATATTCCTCCTTATCTTTTAAACACATCTTCAAATCATCCGACTCTTTTTCTTCTTCTAGAAATGCTGAATCCTCCTTATTAAGAGGAGGATTTATTTCTTCGTTTTTTTCTTTTTTTTCTTCTTCCATAGCACCTTACATTTTAATCCAAAAACTTTATCCGTCAAGCTTGTCATAAATAAAAAACAAATATTAAAAAATCTGTTTTAATTATCGCCATTCAATGCTTCCTTTATCTTTTTATACCAGACTTTATATCCTTCTGAACTTGGATGAAGTAGATCCGACGCAAAATATTTAAGCGGCTCTCCGGAAAAAATTTCTTCCAGATTATCCGTAAATAAATCAACATAAATAGCTCCATTTTCTTCCGCCACTCTCATAAATTCCGATCTTACAAATTTTGTTCTTCTTGTATAAAGAAGTCCGACTGGCTCTTTAAACATCGGCGCAAGCCCTACATTTCCGGGTGGAATCACTACCGCTACTCTTCCCACTTCCTTTACTTTTTTTAAAGTTTTTTCCAAATTCAAAACAGTTTTATCTAAATCATAAAACCATAAGATATCATTTCCTCCTGTAAAAATAAGAACTAAATCATACTCATCTTTTTTTTCTCCTTTCAACTGCTCGATAATTTCATCAGTCATTGCTCCCCATTCCGCCTTATTTTTTACAAAAAATCCCTCTTCGGCTAAAAACCCGGCAATTGTTTCTTTTGGATTGCTTGCGCCTGTTCCGGCTCCGGTACTATCTCCTATTACTAAAATCTTCCCAAGAAACATCTCTCTTTCCAAAGAAAACGGCTGAGTCTCTACTTTTAGCTTTACTCCTTGCACTACGTAATACCAAAAAATTTCAAAAATTTGAACTGTAAAAATAATCGCTCCCGCAGCTAGAATCGCCAAAACCACTCTTCTTATTTCCGGACCAAGTTTACTCCACATCTTCTAATAATTTTAACATAAAAAAACGGCGTCAATAAAAATTGAAACCGTTTTTTTTACTCTTTTAAAACTATTTTCTAAGCTTCGAAGAAATAATTAGAAGATAAACAGCGGAAAGTCCGACTAAATAATAAACAATATTAGCCCACATTCCTTCTCCTAAAATCATCGTTACTAAATTTATTCCCATCGGATTTAAACCCCAGTTTAACCCTCCTATTATCGTTAAAATTAAAGCCGCCCAATCTAAAACATTTAGTTTTCCCATAAAAAAATAACCTTTACGACCTTTCTTTTTTAATTTCAAAAGCTAGCTTTCGCAATCACAATCCTTTGCCGATTTTCCGCATCCGGAACATTTTCCATCTTCAATTTTTGCCCCGCACTTTGCGCATGGTTCACACCCGCATTCTTGGCACATAATAATTTAAAAAATTAATTTAAAAAAATGATGCGACCTTATCTTAATTATACCACATTGCCCCATGTGAAAAACTAAAGTGAATCGACAAACTCTTCCTGCATCTTGATATCCGAATCCAATTCTCCTATTTTTCTTAAAGTTCCCTTGCTAAAAGTTTTATCAACCAGTCTTCCTACAGGCAGAATATCTCCTGTCATCATCCCTTTCAAAAAAACCTCAAAGATTTCTTCTTTATCTTTGAATTTTCCCGGATTTCTTTCAAATATTTTTTCTATCAATTTGTTGAATACCCTCCTTTCTAATTGCTTTGAAAAAACTTCCGTTTTTATTTTTGTTTTCTTTTCCTCTTCTTCTCCCTTAATAACTTCCGCATAAAAAGTGTCTTTTTCAAAAAGAGGTTCTCCTGTGCTAAGCTTGGCATCCGGATAATTTTTAACCGTTTCAACCGTCTTTTTTATCTCATTTTCAAAAATCGGGTTAATAAATAACTTTTTAAGCAATCTTTTTGTCGCCTCTTCCGTCACTGCTTCATTTAGATTTCTTAAATACATTTTCTTTCCGTCTCTTGTGTCAACCGTCAAACCTATGCGATATTCTGAAAGCTTCGGTTTCTCTTCATCTGTAATCTGAATCGCATTATAAGATTTGAAATGCAACATTTCGTGAATCATTTTCTTTAAAAAAACAATTTTTATCGGTTGTTCTTTAGAAGCGATTGCTTGCATCATTGGCTTATAAAAAGCATCGGCTTCTTTCGGCCATTCTTCTTCTTTTATAATGTGGATATTTTTTGATGGAATATCAAAATCATCTAATCCGTATTTTCTACTTATTTCATTCGTCGCTCCGTTAGCTAATTCTATTATTTTAAGCTCCTCAAGTGTCTTTTCTCTCTCTTTTCCTTCAATATCCTCAAAAAATTGATCATCAAACCTTTCTTCTTCTTTTATAAGAATCTCCTCTTCTTCTTCTTTATTTTTGGCTCCTACCACTCTTTCAAATGAAGAATTTTTTTTCATAAAATATTAAAAAATAATTTATTTTATTTATTACTTATACCAAAACTGCATGATATGAAGCGTCATAATCGCGCACCCGAACGCCACTCGAATAGCTCTTGTTATTTGTTTTGATAAAAAATAATTTTTATGTTCGTAAATTCTGATCATTCCTTCCCCTGCTAAAAATAGAGCTGCTAAAAACGCCAAAATATCTATGCCAATCGGATCAAGATAACTGCATTTTAAAGACAAACTTTCTTCCGCTCTAAGTTGCATAAAAATAGCCAAAGCTACCGTCAAAAAAGACAGCCCCGCCGTGAATAAAGTCGTTTTTGTTATATTTTTCATTCTAAAGATATTATTTGAATTCCTTTTTCTTTTATTTCCTCTTCCGGCCAAAACAATTTATCTATCTTAAACTTATCAACCCTTACTGCTTTCTTTTCCGTTTTTCTTCCCGTATATTCTCTCGTTTTTGGATTCCATTCTTCCAATATAAGAACATCTCCCTCCTTCACTTCAAAATCATCTAATCGCAATTCAAATTTCTTCTTTCCAGAATTCACCGCCTCAAAATATTCTGGCCAAATTTTTTTCTTTATCTCCGCCATTTTTATCTGAAATAAAAATTAATTTTAATAGCTTAATTATACTAAATTGAAAATCCATTATAAAATTAAAATGCAAAAAATAAAATATTTATAAAACAATCCTCATGTCATCTCTGCCCTATTTAAATATCAATCTTTATTTATTTTTTGAATTTCTAGCCTTTATACCGTTTGTAATGATTCTTATTCGTGAATATTATCAAAAAAATATTTTACGAATTTATGAAATCTTAAGTTGCACAGCTTTCGGCATGATTTTGGAAGTCGGCAACACTATTTTGTCGCACAATTATAGCTATAGTTCCAATTTTCTTATTCAAATATTCGGCGTTCCTCTCGCTATCGGCTGCGGCTGGGCAGTTATTATTTACTGCGCCATGCTCCTTTCCGATCAATATAATATTCCTTGGTTTTTCCGCCCGTTTTTGGATGCCTTAACCGCTTTGATTCTTGATCTC
>JAQVXM010000002.1:0-9704 GCA_028709185.1 Minisyncoccota bacterium
TTTTTTTATAGACTGGAGCTGGAAAGGTTCAGAGACTATCCTTAACGGAGTACTCCGATGTAAGGTCGGGGGAAGCGCCTAGCCCCATTTATATGGGTGATGATATAGTCCAATCCTCAAAGTAATTTGAGACTTATTATTTGGAAGAGCATCGTGTCGGGGGTTCGATTCCCTCTCGCGGCACTAATAAAATTTTATATAACACGCAAAGTAAAATTAAAACCGCTATTTTAATTGCGGTTTTAATTTTACTTTATTTTCTCTTCAAACTCGCTCATTGCCGCCTTATATTGTTCGTTTAAATCGTTTATCGCCACTGCTTCATTGTTTATCTTTTCAATTATTTCCTTCACCCTTCCCTCTTCCACCAACTTTCCAGTAAACTTATCTCTTAAAGTTACTAATAAATCTCCCATAAAAGCATTGTAATTTATTAACCTGATTATTAAAGAAGTTTCATAATTTATTCCTTTCAAAGCAATTTCTGTTGCTGATTTGGGTTTTATATCTTTTAATGTTTCCGCCATCTTGGCTAATTTAGAAGAAAGATTATAAGCTTCTTTTTTCATCTCTTCATTTCTGCTTATTTCTTCCATAATTAAATTCAAAGCTTCAGAATAATTTTCCGCTTTATCTAAATCATTTATTTTATCGATATTAGTGACCGATTTTTTTGAAAAATCCACTATTTGAGTAGCAATTAAAGACCCTTGTTGATTTGCTTCTAAAAATTCTTTTGGCACAAAAGATCCGCCAACCAAAATAATCTTCCAAAACAAATAAGCCAAAAAAATTATGGCAACAAATAAAACCGGAAATTTAATTTTGTTAGGAAAATCAAAAAACCGCATATTCATCTTGAAGCATATTATCTCCTTTTTAAAAAATAATCAATCTTGCTAAAAAGCTTCTCTTCAAGCTCTTGCTTTCTAAAAAAAATCAAAGTATTATCTTTAATATTAAGAAAAAAGCGGGATTAGCACAGTGGCAGTGCGCCTGCCTTCCAAGCAGAAGACGCGGGTTCGATTCCCGTATCCCGCTCCAAGATTAAATTTTAATTTCCCTTTTTATATCACGGAATTACAAATAAACTTTCGTTAGTAATTCTTAAATTGCCGTTGTATAATAAAAACATAGTTTTTTATTATTATTTGTCATTTGGAATTTGTATTTTGTGATTTAACCTTCTATGCCTAAAAAAATAAACATTTTTTGGACTCTTTCCACTATCTTAGCCATTGTTTTTATAATTTTTTTTATTCATTATTTTTCTAAACTTCAAACCTCGCCCTTGGAAGAAAGCGCCGATTTAAAAGAACCCGTAACCAATTCCGAAAAAAATAATCTAAATAATAATAAAAACGAAAAAAATGATAACTCTGAACCGCAAACCGGATTAGTTAAAGATATTTTTAGCGATCTCGAATCTGAATCATCCTCTCTTGATGATTTTTCAAAAGAAATTGATAAACAATAATTTTAATGTTTTTATTCTAAAAACTCGTCCTCTTTTTAAATAACCTTTTATTTAAAAGCACTTTATTTGTTTTTTAGGGTAACTTATCCCTTTAAAAATCGTTATAATATGGTAGAAAAAGAAGAAAATTTAATAAGACAGGCTTGTGCTGGAAAAAGAGATAGTTTCGGAAAACTTTATGATATTCATCAACCTAAGATTTATCGCTTTATTATTCTCAAAGTAGGCAACAAAGAAGAATCGGAAGATATCACTCATCAAGTTTTTTTAAGCGCTTGGCAGAATATAAAAAGCTTTAGAATAAAGGAAGTTCCTTTTTCCAGTTGGCTCTATAAAATAGCAAAAAACAAAATTATAGATTATTATCGTTCAAAAAAACCGGTTTTCAGTATTGAATCCGTAGACGAAAATACTCTTAAAAGTTCTTCCTTTCCGGAGCTATTGACTGAAAAATCAATGGAACTTGAAAAAATAAGAAATGCTATGACTAAAATAACCGAAGAACAACAAGATGTTCTGATTATGCGTTTTATTGAAGATCTGCCCATAAAAGAAGTCGCCGTCACTCTTAATAAAAGCATTGGCGCGATAAAACTTATTCAATTTAGAGCAATAAACAAATTAAAAAAAATCTTAAAAGAAGAGAATGGAGAAAATAATTGAACAGCTTAAAAATTTAAAAAGTATTATTCCTGATAAAAACTTTTCTGAAAAGTCTCGTTTTTTGATACTTTCTTCAAATAGAAAGCTTATTTATTGGATGCCCAATCAAATTTCTGAAATTTTTAGATATTTAACTGCCATCTCTCTGACTTCCGTTCTTATTATTCTTATTCTTGGAGGATTTAATTATCTTGAAAAATCAAATCTTCCAATGATTATTGCCGGTCTCGATCTTAAAACTCTCGAAGCGGAAGCAGAAAGCTTGGGTATTGATATTAACATCTCTAAACTCGCCTATTATCAAGAGTCTAATCAAACTGTTAAAACCGCTTTAAATCAAACCATCAAAGATGATCCGGTTTATTTCGAAGAAGTTATTCTGAATAAAGAAACCAATCTTCTTAAACTGGAAGATCCAACCAATAAAAACATTGATAAAGCTTTAAACGAAATTTTGAATTAAGACAATGAAAAAAACAATTAAAACTTCTTTTTTATTAATTACCGCTCTTGGTTTGTTTTATTTTTTAAATTCAACAGCTTTAGCTGCCGAAAAGACTTGTAATGAACAAATTGAAGAGAAATTAAACGATCTTCTTCTTATCAAAGATGATCTTAAACTTTCTGAAGAAAAAAAATTAAATCTTGAATTTGAATCTAAAAAAATTCTTCTTGATTCTGTTATTTCTTGTTCTATAAAAGAGTTAGAAGAAATAAAATTAGAACTTAACAATTTAAGAAAACTTGAAAATGAAGATGAAAAGATTAGGGAAATTTTTATTTTAAAAATTGAAGAACTATCAAAGTTTTTCAAAGAAAAAAACGATATCTTTAAAGAAATAAAAAATGACCAAGAAAAAACCAAAGAACTCGCCAAAGAAATACTTGATTGGCGTCAAAATACATATTCCCCTTTTATAAAAAAAGTGGTTAATTTCACTTATTTATTTAAACAAAAGAATATTATTGGAATAGCCGAAGTTCGATTAAATAAAATTTCCTCTTCTCTTAAAAAAATGCTCTCCATCGAAAATAAAGAAATAAACGATCTTCTTCTTAGCTCTTCTAAAAAAATAACTTCTGCTTCGGAATTAAACAACAAAGCTTATTCCTTAATTAATGAAGATTTTAAAAAGATGGTTGAAGAACAAACTGCTACCTCCACTCCGGAACTTTTAATTTCTAATGAACAGCCCGTAGAAAAAAATATCGAAGAAACAGATAAAGAAGAAGAGAAAGAATCAGCTGATAAACTTATTAAAGAATCTCTTGATAAAATAAAAGAAGCTTATCAAGATTTTTTCAAAATCAGTAAAATCGTAGAAAAAATACTAAATTTTTAAATACTAATAAAAATCCCCTATTAAACATAGGGGATTTTTATTAATTTGCCTAAATTTATTAACCTACTTTACTGCATCTTTCAAAGCCTTTCCAGCTTTGAATTTTGGAACTGTTGTAGCTGCAATCTGGATTTTTTCTCCAGTTTTAGGATTTACTCCCATTCTCGCAGCTCTCTTTGAAACCTTGAACGTTCCGAATCCTGCGACCGCTACCTCCTCTCCATTTGAGAGTTCCTTTGTGATAGCGTCAAAAACAGCGTCAACTGCAGTTTTGGCAGAAGTTCTTGTTTCTAGTCCCGCCGCCTCCATTACTACATCAACCAATTTTTCCTTATTCATTGAGAAATTTTAAAGTTTAAAAGCTAAAACGACCTTTCCTGCTTTTCTAATTATGGCTCAATTATAGCATTTCCTGAATAAAAAAGCCAAATTCCCTCCTCTTTCCCTATTTTGCATATTCAACCGCTCTCATTTCTCTTATTACATTCACTTTTATTTCTCCCGGATATTTAAGTTCTGATTCTATTTTTTTAGCTATATCTCTTGCTAATGTCAGAGCTCCAAAATCATCTATTTTCTCCGGAATTACAAATACCCGTAATTCCCTTCCTGCTGAAATAGCATAAACATCACGCACCCCATTAAAGCTCTTAGCTACCTGTTCCAGTTCTTCTAATCGTTTTATGAAATTTTCCACCGTTTCTCTTCTCGCTCCAGGCCTCGCCGCCGATAAAGCATCCGCCGCTGCCACCACAAATGCTTCTGGCACAGAGTATGGATAATCATCATGGTGTGATTCCATTGCTCTAATTACCTGTTCATCTATATTATATTTTTTTAATATTTTTCTTCCAATTTCCACATGCGTCCCTTCCACTTCATGATCTATTGCTTTTCCTATATCATGAAGTAAAGCCGCTTTTTTAGTCATTTCTGCATTTAATCCAAGTTCTGATGAAATCATTCTCGCAATATGCGCCATTTCTATTGAATGATTCAAAACATTCTGTCCATAACTCGTTCTAAAATATAATCTTCCAAGTAATTGAATTATTTCCTTTGGTAAATCATAAACTCCTACTTCAAGAGCCGCTTCTTCTCCTTTTTCTTGCATTTTTTTTGCTAATTCTTGTTTAGCCTCCTCTACTTTTTCTTCTATTTTTGCCGGTTGTATCCTTCCATCCTTTAAAAGTTTATCAAGAGCTATTCTCGCTATTTCCCTTCTCATAGGATCATAAGAAGAAAGAACCACGCTATCCGGCGCTTCATCAACTATTAATTCTACCCCCGTCATTCTTTCTATTGTTCTTATATTTCTTCCTTCCCGACCAATAATTTTTCCTTTTAAATCCTCGTCTGGTAAATGATAAACACTCGTCGTCATTTCAGAAATATTTGACCTTGCGTATCTCTGAATTGAAGATGTTATTATTTCCAAACTTCTTTTTTCTATTTCTTCCTTCCTCTCTTTTTCTAATTTTTGAGACAAAATAGCTAAATCTTCTCTACTCGCCTCTCTTATCTCTTTCATTAATTTTTCCCTTGCTTCTTCTCTTTTCATTCCAGCAGCCTTTTCTAATTCTTCCGCCACTCTTCCTTTCATCTCCTCTATTTGTTGCTTGGCTAACTTTAATTTTTCCACATCCTGAACTACTTTCATTTTTTGTTTTTCCACCTCCCTTGTTCCCTCTTCTAATTGATCTTCCTTCTTTAAAATTCTTTCCTCCATTTTATCAAGCTGGCTTTTTTTCACCTTTTCTTCTTCCTTTGCTTCTTCTAAAATTTGCACCGCCTTTTCTTTTGCCCTTAAAACCAAATCCTGCGCATTTGTCTGCGCCTCCTCTATTTTCTTTTTTGCTGTTTGCTCCGCTTTTCCTGTTGAATATATAGAAATTAGTCGGTTAATAAAAAAACCAATTATTGCCGAAATTACTATTAATCCTGTCAGAAAAAATAAATTATTTTCTAAAATCATAAAATTTAGCGCTTCTTAAACGTTTTTCTGAAAGATAAAAATAAGAAAATGCTTAATTCCGCTCTCCTATAAAGTTTAAAACTTTTTTAAAAGCAATCCTCTTCCTTAAATTTAGTAGGCTTAAAAATTGCTTTAAAGAATTTCTTGTAAAAAACATAAAATTTATTTTTTTTTCAGAAACTGAAAACCTAAGAAGCTTGTTTAATTTCTTTTTTTAAAATGACTCTTTTAATATGATACAATAATAATATACTAATTATTCCTTTCTTGTCAAAAATTGATAATTTATGAAAAAAAATCTAATCCTTTTAATTCTAGACGGTTGGGGTATCGGAAAAAGAGAAGAAAATAACCCGCTTCACTCGGCTAATCCAAAAACTCTTGAATATCTAAAAAGAAATTTTCCAAGTGGTTCCCTTCAATCTGCCGGCATTGCTGTTGGCCTCCCTTGGGGAGAGCCTGGAAATAGCGAAATTGGTCATCTTTCGATTGGTTCCGGAAAAATCATTTATCAATCATATCCCCGCATTTCTCTTCTTATAAAAACCGGAGAATTTTTTAAAAATGAAAAAATTCTCGAAGCCATAAAATCCGCTAAAGAAAAAAATGCTAATCTTCATTATATAGGACTCTTAAGCTCTTCGAATATCGATTCTTCCTTTGAACATCTTGAAGCTCTGATTAAAATGGCTGATTCAGAAAACACTCCTTACTTTCTCCATTTATTTACAGACGGAAAAGATAGCCCGATAAAATCCGCCGCCACTCTGATAAAAAAACTTCCTGACCAAAGTAAAATTTCTTCTCTCTCTGGTCGCTTCTATGCTATGGACGAAAACGAAAACTGGGATCGCACTGAAAAAGTTTATAAAATTCTGACCGGACAAAATAAATCTTCTAAAAGCATTTCTGAAGTTTTAGAATCTGCCTACAGTCGCAACTTAAGTGATGAATTTATTGAACCGTCTCTTGTTGGAGAAAATCCTCAGATAATTAAAGATAATGATTCCGTTATTTTTTTTAACTTTAGCGAAGACAGTTCTTGGCAGCTCGCCTCTTCTTTTATTGATAAATCATTTGAAGAATTTGCCCGTCTTCCGCTCAAGGATATTTCTTTCGTTACTTTTACTGAATATGATCCCGGATTTTTCACTTCTGTCGCTTTTCCTCAAGATTCTATAATAAATCCTCTGGGAAAAATTATTTCTGATCAAGGAAAAACTCATATTAAAATCGGAGAAACTTTGAAATATTATCCCCTTACTTATTTTTTAAACGGTTTTAACGAAAAACCTTTTCCAAACGAATATCGGGTTCTTATTCCTTCAAATAGCACTCCTCATCAGGATCAATTTCCTGCTATGCGCGCTTCGGAAATTACCGCTCGCGCCATACAATCTATTAATGAAAACGTTTTTAATCTTATTATCGTTAATTATGCTAATTTTGATATTATTGGTCACACTGGAAACCTGGCAGCAGCAAAAAGTGCTGTAAAATTAGTTGACGATGAAGTTAACAAAGTCGTTCGTTCTGCTATAGAAAGCAAAACTCCCGTTATTTTAGTTGGTAGTCATGGTAATATTGAAGAAATGGTAAATCCGAAAACCGGTTTACCTGAAACTAAAAACACTAAAAATTCTGTCCCTTTTATACTTATAGATCGTGATTTTGAAAGAAAAAAAAGTGAAAGTGAAGTTCTTTCGGAAGAATCTACCACCATTGGTCTTCTTTCTGATGTTGCTCCTACCATTCTTGAATTATTAGGAATAGAAAAACCAAATGATATGACCGGACAAAGTCTTTTAAAATACATAATAAGATGAAAATCATTTCCAAACTTTTTCTTTCATTTTTAACAAACATCATCGCTATCTTAATTGCTAATCGCTATCTTTCCGGATTTGAAGTTAAAGAAAACATAGAAGTTATCTTTTATCTATCTGGATCTCTAGCTTTAATTAATGTCTTTTTAAAACCTATAATAAAGTTCTTTCTCTCTCCTTTTATTTTTATAACCTTCGGAATTTTAAGTTTTTTTATTAATGCCGGACTTCTCTACCTTCTTGACTTTTTAAATAATGACATTAAAATCAATTCGTTAAGTGACCTTTTGATTGCCACTGTTATTTTCAGCTCATTAAGCTTGTTACTGAGCTTTTCGGCTAAATCTGTCTATAAAAAAAAATGATTACCACCCTTCAAATAATTTTCTCAATTATTCTTATTATCCTCGTCTTGATTCAAGAAAGATCATCCGGTCTTTCTGGAACCTTTGGAGGAGGCGAGTCGGCTTTTCGCGGGAGAAGAAGAGGTATAGAAAAAATAATTTTCATTTTAACCGTCGTTTCTCTCGTTTGTTTTGTGATTTTATCGATCTTAAACATTGTGGTATAAAGCTAAAGCCATCATTAGAAATTTAAAACCTTCTGAATGGAAGATTTTTTTGACTTTTTTTTTCATCTCTCTCGCTTCTCTTATTTTCCTCGGTTTTATCCTTTTTAATAAATTTACTATCCCTGTTCCTTTAAAAGGTGGTCTTTTCACGGAAGGCATCGTTGGTCAGCCGGTTTTTATCAATCCTGTTATTTCCGGTAATAATGACACTGATCGAGATCTTATTTCTCTTATCTTTTGCAACGCTTTTGAAATAGCGGAAAAAATAGAACCGACTAATAATAATCAATCCTGGCAAATTAGATTAAAAGACAACCTCCTTTGGCATGATGGTGAAAAACTTACAAGTGACGACATTATTTTTACATTAAATAAAATTCAAGATCCGGAGTTTCATTCTCCTTTAAGCGCTACTTGGCAAGGAATTGTTATGAATCGCGTCAGCGAATTGGAAATTTCTATCAAACTAAACTCTCCATATGCTTTTTTTGAGGAAAATTTAAAAAAACTTTATATTATTCCTAAACATATCTACGCCGATATTCCTTTAAATAATTGGCGTCTCTCCGATTATAACCTTCAACCGATCGGTTGTGGCGCTTATAAATTTGATTCCTACAAAAAAAAATCTGACGGCTTTATTACTAAATATTCCCTTATTGCTAACGATAAATATTTTAAATCATCTCCTTTTATTGAAAACTTAGATATTAATTTTTACACTAGTTTAAAAAAAGCTAGCGAAGATTTTAATTTTGCTAAAATTGACGGACTAGGCGGACTCACTAAAAATGAATACGATTTTATTTCTCGTTCTAATAATATTTATAAAATGGCCACGCCCCGTTATTACGCTGTTTTTATAAACCAAAACGTCAATCTTGCTCTGCAAGATAAAAACGTCCGTCTCGCTCTTGATGCTGCTGTTAATAAAAAAGATTTAATCGAAAAAATATTTGGAGGTTGGGCTGATCCGGTTTTCGGTCCTATTACTCCAAATTTCATCGGTAGAAACATAAACGAAATTTCTAACAATGAAGCTCTTGAAGCTAAAGAAATTCTTGAAAATTCAGGTTGGAAATTGATCGAAAGTGAGGTTCGAGAAAAGAAAATTAAAAATAAAACAGTTGCTCTTGAATTTAATCTTGTTGTTCCGGAAGTCGACTTTTTAGTTAATACTGCTAACTACCTTGAAAAAGCCTGGCGAGAAATCGGCGTTAAAACTAATGTTATTATTATTTCCCCCGAAGAAATAAATAACGACACTATTAAAAATCGCAACTACGAACTTCTTATTTTCGGTAATATTTTAGGAGGCAGTCCCGATATTTTTTCCTTTTGGCATTCTTCTGAAAAATTTTATCCCGGATTGAATCTTTCTTTATTTGAAAATAAAACCGTCGATAAATTAATCGAAGAAATCAGAAAAACATCAAACAAAGAGGAACAAATAGGCGATCTTTCCACTCTTCAATCGCTCATAGGTAAAGATGTTCCTGCAGTATTTCTTTACTCTCCTCACTATATTTATATAACTTCAAAAAATCTAAACGGTTTTAATTCTAAACTTATTACTACTCCGCCTAGTCGTTTTGACGATATAAATAATTGGTTTATTAAAACAGCTAGAGAACTTAAATAAAGACCGGATTAAAACCGGTCTTTTTTCTACAACAGATTAAAAAAGTAATTTTTGACACTTCTCTTTTTTACTTTTAAGATAAAATGGCTCTCTTTGGGGATGTGGCGGAACTGGTATACGCGTACGCTTCAGGAGCGTATGGGCTCACGCCCTTGGGAGTTCAACTCTCCCCATCCCCACAAAATAAATTTTACATCAAAATCTTAA
>JAQVXM010000002.1:9714-30329 GCA_028709185.1 Minisyncoccota bacterium
TTTTATTTAAACTATGATAATTTTTCTTCACGGTTCCGACTCTTACCGTCGTCAGAAAAAAGAAAAACATATTGTCTCAAAATATTTAGAAAAATTTGCCGGCTTCTCTTTCAAGCGATTTGATTTTAAGGAAAAGGATAATCAAGAAGACTTTTTTTCCTTCAAATATTTTTCCGGCTCCCAGTCCCTTTTTGAAACCTCCAAGCTTTGCGTCATAAAAAATCCTTTTGAATCGGACTCGCAAAAAGATTTCAAAAAAATCATTGAAGCTAATTTTAAAAACGATAATTTTATAATTATAATTTCTCACCCATCTTTACCACCTAAGTCTTTTTCTTTTCTTCTTTCTCCTTCTGTAAAATCTGAAAAAATCGACCTTTTGAAAGATGATTCTTGGAGAAAATTTATTCTGGAAGAATCTCTAAATCTCAATCTCTCCTTTGACGAACCTTCTTTAAAAATCATTTCTGAAACTTTTTCCGGCGATTCTTGGGGTCTTGTCTCGGAACTTGAAAAACTCTCCCTTATTCACCAGAAAATAGATGCCTCACTTTTACGAAAAATCGGCCTTTCTAAAAACTACGATTTTTTTTATCTCCTTAAAAATCTTTCCGAAAAAGAAATTGGCAAACGCCTTTCCGCTCTTGAACTCCTTTTTATTCAAAAAGAAGACCCAGGGAAAATTTTAAACTCTCTCGCTTACCAAAATGGCACGAAAAAATCCAAACTTGCCAAAGCCGACTTGGATGTAAAATCTGGACGTCTGGAATACGAAGAAGCCTTACTTCAACTGGTTTTATAATCAAAAAAACAGCTTCCGCTGTTTTTTTAACTAACAAACTAAAAGACTAATTGACTATTTTTTTGGCTAATCTTGACTTTAATCTAGCCGCCTTGTTCTTTTTTATTAAATTTATCTTAGCCGCCTTGTCTATCTTTTTATAAACCGCCGGAAGTTTGGCTTTTGCCTCGTCTCCCTTTCCTGCCACTACAATCTTTTTATATTCTTTTATCACCGCCTTTAAAGCGTCTTTTTTTATAAGATTGATAGCTCTATTCTTTTTATTTTTTTTAAAAGCCCTTTTGGCTGTACTAGTGTTTGGCATACTCGTATATAATACAGAACTTTCCTAAAAAAGCAAATATAAAAACTAGCGATTTATAGAAAATTATTTTTTACCAATATTAAACTAAAAATATTCTACGCAATATTATTATCTCTCTCTTATTTAAAAAATCTCACAACAATAATTAAAGTAGCTGAAATCTGGTCTTTTTTCTCTTAAAACTACACTCTGGCTAATCACCGACATTTAATCCTCTAAATTAATTCTCTTAAAACTTTAAAATCTTCCTTTAATATTTTTATCATTGTCCGGTTATAAACCGCCACAGCTGGATGATAAAGAGGCACTATTTTTACTATTCCATAAGGCATACTCGTTTCATAAATTTTTCCTCTCGCCTTGCTTATTGGTTCCACCATTTCAGAAAGTCCATATCTTTCCATAATATAAACCATCGAATATCTGCCTAAAGTTGCAATTACTTCCGGTCTTATTATTTCCACCTGTCTGTCTAAAAATGGTGCGTAAAGCTTTATTTCTTCCGGCAAAGGATCCCGATTATTTGGTGGCCTGTCTTTTACTATGTTTGTTATGTAAATTTCATCTCTTTTTATTCCAGCTGATTCTAAAAGCTCATCTAAAACTTTTCCTGCTGCCCCGCAAAAAGGCCTGCCGGTTTCTGCTTCATTTTTTCCAGGCGCTTCCCCAATAAATATAATTTTGGAAAAATGACTTCCTTCCCCTATTACTGGTTTTACTCTAGAAATATAAAGTGGTGATTCTTTTAAATTTATTACCTCGTCTCTTATCTTTTTCATCGCTTCATATCTCTCTTGTTTTTCCCTGTCGCTTATTTCCATATCTAAAATATATCTCTCTTTTTCTTCTCTTTCCACTTCTTCCCCCTCTCTCCTCTACCCCCATTCTCTAAAATATAAGTCAAACCAACCGGTAGTCTTGAAAAATTTTCGCGATTCGCGGTTTTTTGAAAGACTGCCGGTTGGCTTTTATAATTCAAAAATGCTAACTTTTGCCTTCTTTTACACGAATTAGAAATTATCAGTCACCCATTATATAATTATCCCATGTATTTACCTGTCTTTATTATTCAATCATTTTTCCTTCGTTTCTTTCTGTTTTTTAAACATTGGTATTACGACGGCTTCTTTTTCTCTATTAGAAAAATAATTTCCATTCTGACATTTTTTGATAGCTTTTTTGCTCTCAAAATAACCGCTTTAAACCTTTTTCAACCTCTTTTTCAAGATTACTCAATCATCGGACGTCTGATTAGCTTTCCTTTTAGAATAATTCTTCTCTTTTCTGGTTTTTTACTCTATATTACGATTATTTCTTGTGCTATTTTTCTCTTCCTTCTTTGGTCGTCTTTTCCGCTTCTTATTATTTTAAAATCATTGGAAATTATTTTTCCAACATTGAATATTTTAAATCTTGAAAATTATGGAATCTGATTTTGAAATATATTTTAAGAATTCTCGTCTCTCTATGTCTTTTTTGGAAAGAATTATTTTTCGTTCCATTTCTTATATTTTTTATAGTTTGCTTATTGCTTTTGTCGCTACTGTTTTCCTTTCCGAAATTTATTTTCTTTTTTGGCCCGCTCTCGGTTTTTTTCTTTTTCTCCTTGATCGCTATCTTCATTTAAAAAAAGCTGAAAAAAACCTTTTAAACTATAAAAATAGACTTTTAAATTCATCTCTTTTTCTCACTTCGCAATCCTTTAATATCCTTGAAACTTGTTTGGATAAATCTCTCATTTCTAAAGAAAGTTTCTCTCTTACGCTTCTTGAAAATCTGATTAAAAAATCTGAGATATCAGATTCCCTTTCCCGTACTGAAACACCGGTAAAAAATATTCTTTCAAAAATAATCAGCTCAAAAGAAGCTGCTAAAACATCTAAAGAGGAAATTTATCTTGATTTGGAAAAAATATGCATCTCCTCGACCGAAAACGCTCTTCGAAATAAAAATCCCTTTATAGAAATTTCCGATCTTTTTATGGGCATTCTTACTTCTAAAAATAAAAAGATTGAAGAAATACTTTTCTTCTTTTCTCTTACTCCAGAAGACGTTAATAAAGCTATAATTTGGAACATTAATAAAAATCATCTCAGATTTTTAAAACACCTTCCTTCTTCTGTTAGCGGTTTTACTTCCCGCTCCTTTTCTAAAAAACCTCGTATTATGAACCGCGCTTGGACTGCTCGCCTTACTCCCGTTCTTGATAAATATTCAACAGACTTAACTTCTCTTGCAAGAAATGAGTCTATTGGCCTTCTGATTGGCCACGCTAAAGAATATGACGAACTGGAAGATGTTATTTCTAAACCAGAAAAATCGAACGCTATCCTTATTGGAGAGGTTGGCTCTGGAAAATCTACTATTATTTCTCATCTCGCTTTTAAAATAACGAGAGATGAAATTGCTGAACCTCTTTTTGACCACCGTCTGGTTTCTCTTGAAATAAGCAGTTTGATTGCCGGTGCTAAAGAGGAAGAAATTCAAAAAAGAGTTGTTGATATTGTTAAAGAAATTACTGAAGCAAAAAACATTATTCTTGTTATTGAAAACATTCATAATCTATTAAAATCATCCTCTCCTGATTCAATTAGTATTGCCGACACTCTTGTTCCAGCCATTGCTTCAAGCTCTTTTTCTGTTATTGGTACCACTTTTCCGCAAGAATATAAAAAACTTATTGAAAATAACTCTGATTTTTCCAGCGCTTTTTCTCCTATAACGCTTGAAAAAATTACCGATCAAGAAGCTGCTGCTATTCTTGTTTTTGAAGGAATAATTCTTGAAAATCAATATAAAAACAAACTTCTTATTACCATCCCCGCTATTAATAAAGCGGTTAAAATTGCCAATCAATATTTTGGAAAAATTATGCTCCCTGAAAGTGCTTCTAAATTGCTAAAAGAAGCTGCTGCTGATGCTTATCAAAATAGAGAAAAAGAAGTTAACGCTTCTTCTATTATTAAAATTGCTGAAAGAAAAATAAATATTCCTCTTCACGACATCTCTATTTCCGAATCGGAAAAACTTATTAATTTGGAAGAAATAATTCATAAAAAATTAATTAATCAAAAAGAAGCTGTTTCAGCTATTTCTTCCAGTCTTAGACAATATAGAAGCGGTCTTATTAACCAAGAAGGGCCTATTGCTTCTTTTCTTTTTGTCGGCCCGACTGGTGTTGGCAAAACTGAACTTTCCAAAATCATCGCCGAAATTGAATTCGGCTCTAAAAAAGAAATGATTCGTCTCGATATGTCTGAATTTCAAGACAAGCAAAGTTTTTTTCGTCTTATTGGATCACCTGATGGAAAAATTGTAGGCTCTTTAACTGAAGCTATTTCAGAAAAACCTTTTTCTCTGGTTCTTCTTGATGAATTTGAAAAATCTCACCCAGATATTTTAAATCTCTTTCTCCAAGTTCTGGATGATGGACGTCTTACTGACAATTTCGGCCGCACTGTCAGTTTTAAAAATGCCATTATTATAGCCACTTCAAACGCCCATTCCGATTGGATAAAAGAAAAAATAGATTCCGGAAAAAAAATGGAAGATATTTCTCAAGAATTAAAGAAAAAACTAACCGCCTTTTTCAGTCCGGAACTTCTAAATCGTTTTTCTAAAATAATCGCTTTTAAAAATCTCTCTCCTGAAGATATTAAAAAAATTACTGAATTAAAACTCATTTCCCTCTTTAAAGAAATTGAGGAAAATAAATCTATCAGTATTTATTTTAAAGAAGAAATAATAAATAAAATTTCAGAACTCGGCTTTGATCCGGTTTTTGGCGCTCGCCCGCTTAACGAAGCCATTAATGATTATCTTAAAAATCCTTTGGCTGAAAAAATCTTACGAGAGGAGATAAAAAAAGGAGACAAACTTGAAGCAATTCTTAAAAATGATAAGATTGTTTTTATTTCTAAAAATCAATGAAAACTCAAATATCATCAGGTATCATCATCTTCCGCCGCTCAGAAGAAGGGGTAAAATTTCTTCTTCTTTATCATGGAAATAGCTATTGGAATTTTCCTAAAGGAAAAATGGAAGAAAACGAAAGAAGTATTCAAACCGCTTTTCGCGAAGTAGAAGAAGAAACAGGTATTAAATCAATCAATCTGCATTTAATAAGAAATTTTCGCGTTTCCGAAAGATTTACTTTTAATGATCGCGAAAGTAAAGATAAAGTCTTTAAAATTGTCACTTTTTATCTTGCCGAAACCAAGCAAAAAGAAGTGAAAATTGACTCTCGCGAAGAAGGTTTTGGTTGGTTTAAATTATCCGAAGCTAAAACTGTTCTAGGTAAGCACAAAAACACCTTCGAAATTCTCAAAAAAGCCAGTCGACTTGTTAACAACTTTAATCGTCCCAAAATCTTCCATAAAAAAAATCAGTTAAAAAAACCTTTTATTAGAAAAAATCCGTTATTTCAACTCCCTCCTGATCAAAAAATATAATTATGTCTCTATTTTCAAAAAAAGTTTTTTCTGTAGTTAAAAAAATTCCCAGAGGAAAAACTTTAACTTATAAAGAAGTAGCCCGTCTTGCCGGTTTTCCTCTCGCCTTCCGCGCTGTCGGCAACGTCTTAAATAAAAATATCGATCCTAAAAATATTCCTTGTCATCGCGTTATTCGTTCTGATGGAAAAATTGGCGGTTATCGTTGGGGAACAAAGAAAAAAGAGATTATCCTCTTAAAAGAAAAATCCGCTAAATAAACTTGACGGATATCTTTTCAAAATTAAAACGCGACATAATAAAGAAATCTCCTCGCTTTTTTCCCGAAATTTCTCTTCTAAATTTTTTTAATATCGCTGAAAAATTTCTTTTATCTCTTTCTTGCTAAGTTCTTTAACTTTTCTGATGTTTTCAAACTGCATGTTTAAATCAAATTCAAAAACTGGCATAATATTCTCCTTTCTTTTTTAAACTTTTACTAAAAAACTTTTTTTCTAAAATTTTGCCAACCACTACAAATAAAAACTGGTTTTAAAAATAAATTTATAATAAACTATTTTTAGATCTTTAAATAAAGGAGAATTGCTATGAAAAGTAAAAACGCCGCACACGAAGAAGAAATAACTCTTCCAAGTATTTTTGAAGGAGCTGAACAGTTTACGCAACAGGAAATGGATGATTTTTTTACAAGACAATATCTCGCTTGTGAAGAACCTATTAGAAAAAATGCCTTAGTGCGAGCAAAATCTTTTACTAATACGTACGATCAAGTTTTTATTTAATTTACAATAAAACGGGACTTTAATCCCGTTTTCTTTTTTTAAACTAAAACCGCCCAAAAGGGCGGTTTTAGTTTATTTTACTTCTTCCACGATTTTCTTAAATGCCTCTGGATGTTTTTCTGCTATTTCTGCCAACATCTTCCTGTTTAAAGCCACATCGCTATCTTTCAATTTTTTTATAAAAACACTGTATGACATTCCATTTTCTTTTGCCGCTGCGCCTATTTTTACCTGCCATAACTTTCTAAAATCTCCCTTCCTTTCCTTTCTTCCCCTAAAAGATCTGGATAAAGCGTGCAATAAAGCTTCTTTTGCCGCTCTTTCTTTTGATTTTCTGCTCCACTTAAAACCTTTTGTAAGTTTTAAAACGCTCTTTCTTTTTTTATTAGCTGTTGTACCTCTTTTTACTCTTGGCATATTTTTAAATTATCTTTTTACTCTTTTTTGTATCGCCTTCATTGAATAATTTAATCCCTCGGTTTTTCTTCTTGATTGCTTGTATTTTGAAGACTTTTTCGACCGAAAATGAGATGATCCCATCTTTCTTCTTAAAACTTTTCCCGTTTTTGTCGTTTTTATTCTGCTTTTGAATGTTTTTTTCATTTTTTTATTTCTTTGAAATTTGCACATTAAATCCCCTGCCCGCAAACTTTATTGGAGCGGTTATTTTATGCTCCACCGGCACCATTTTTAAGAACTCTTCCAGTTTATTACGAGCAAAATCCTTATTTCCTTTTTCTCTCCCTCTCATAAAAAGCTGAATTTCCACTTTATCACCTTTTTCTAAAAATTCAACTACCTTTTTCATTTTTACATCTAAATCATTCTTGGCTGCTCGAGGTGTTATTCTTATCCCTCTAAGCTCCGAAGTTTTCATTTTCTTTCTTTTTTCCTTCTCGCTTTTTTCCAACTGATAACGATATTTATCAAAACTTATTATTTTAGCAATTTGCGGATTGGTTTCTCCGCTCACTAAAACTAAATCTAACCCTTTTTCCTTTGCTAAACTAATCGCTTCCTCTTTTTTTATCACACCCAAATTTTCCCCCTGATCACCAATAACTCTAAGCTCTTCCGCTTTTATTTCTTCATTTGCTAAAGGTCCTCTTCGGAAAAATCCTCCTCTAAAATTTCTATTTTGCAATTTTTTAATTTATATTGTTTTAATTTTTTCTTTTAACTTGCTCCTTATTTTTTAAAATTTGAAAATTAGAGCGAAACGACTTGTGGAGATGATGGGATTTGAACCCATGTCCGATTTACGACTGATAAAAATTTCTACAAAGCTTAGACGCGCTCTTTTTTTACAAACAAAACTTAAAACGCGTCAGAAAATTATGTTTGTTCGGCTTTTATTTTTTCTCCTTCTCATAAAACCGAGAAAAGAGTCGGAAAATCCTGAATTTTTTTCGCTCCTCTTACCCCTTCAGGAAAAAAGAAAGAGTGAGCGGCCGCCTATAAAAGACGGCTTCCAAGCTTAAGCAAAAGCAAAAGCTGGCTGCCTATTAAAATTGGCACTTTTATTTTTTAAAGATTTTAAGGATCTTTAATCCTGCCTGCCATCTTTATCGCCCTTAAATCGTCGATTCCTTACATCCCCATTTTTCCGGTTAAACTTTATTAACTGGATGTTCGGCTTATTCCCGAACTCTTTTCAATATTCTTTTCATTTCTCTCTTTACTTCCTCTTTTTTTATCTTTTCTCTCTTGTCTTGCTTTTTTTTCCTTCTGGAAAGTCCAAGTAAAACCTTAACTTTTCCGCCCTTATCATACACTTTTAATGGCACAAGTGTCAACCCTTTCTCTTCTACGTTTTGTGCTAACCTTTCTATTTCTTTTTTATGTAAAAGCAACCGCCTCGTTCTCTGTGGATCATAACCTTCTAAAACATTTTTGGGTTGATATGAAGGAATATCAGCTCCAACAAGATAAACTTCCCCTCCTCTTATTATTGCATACGCTCCGGTTAAATTCATTTTTCCCTCCCTTGTTGATTTTACTTCCCTCCCTAGAAGTTCTATCCCTACCTCAAAATCATCTAAAATCTCATAATCAAACCTTGCCTTTCTGTTTTCTGCTAATGCCATACATAAAATATAGCAAAATTAGCCGTTTTCACAAATAAAAAGCGGCTCCTTTCGAAACCGCAAAGTTTTATCTAGCTTAAAATTGCTTTATTTTATTTCTCCTTTCAGTATTTTACATTAAAATTTTCTAACGGCGCGTCGCAAATCATCGGCCCTTCGCTTTTTATTTTTTCACTCCCGCAATTCGGACATTTTTTTAGTCTTACTGGAACATCTTTTTCCACAAAACCATAAAACTCGCGCTCGCATTCTTTGCACTTCCATTTCCAGTTGGGTTGTGGAAACATTTTTTATTTCTCCTTTTCATTTTTTGTTCTCAAACTTCTGTTTGTTTTATACTCTTTTTATTTAAACTCGTCAATCTTAACAAAACCATTTGTTTATAATAAAATAAAGCCACTATGTCGGAAGAAAAAAAAGATAAAAGCCTGCCCGAACTTGAAAAAGAAATTCTCGCTAAATGGGAAAGAGAAAGAATTTTTGAAAAATCCCTTAAACAAAATGCTAAAAATAAAACCTTTGTTTTTTATGAAGGACCTCCGACTGCAAACGGCAAACCTGGCCTTCATCATGTTTTAGCCCGTTCCTATAAAGACATTATTTGTCGCTATAAAAATATGCGCGGATTCAATGTCCCCCGCCGCGCCGGTTGGGACACGCACGGTCTCCCTGTTGAGCTTCAAGTTGAAAAAGAGCTTGGCTTAAAAAGTAAAAAAGATATCGAAAATCTAATCCCGGAAAACAAGACAGAAAGCATAAAAAAATTCAACGAAAAATGCCGCGCTTCCGTTTGGCAATATAAAGAACTCTGGGAAAATCTCACAAGTAGAATGGGATATTGGCTTAACACTGAAAATCCTTATATCACTTATGAGTCAGAATATATTGAAAGCGTTTGGTGGCTCCTTTCGGAAATCTATAAAAAAGGCCTCCTTTATGAAGGACATAAAATAATTCCCTGGTGCCCTCGTTGCGGCACCGGTCTTTCTAGTCACGAACTCGCTCAAGGTTATAAAGTCGTTAAAGATAATTCCATCTTCCTTAAATTTAAACTTCTTCCTGGCCAAAAAATCAATAATTATAAAATCGGTAATAAAACTTTTATTTTATCTTGGACCACTACTCCTTGGACTCTGCCCGGCAATGTCGCTTTAGCTATTGGTAAAAAAATAAAATATTCTCTTTTAAAATCGGAAGATGGTACTGAAGCTATTCTTGCTTCTTCACTCTCTGATAAAAATATTTTTGCTGGTAAAAAAATCAAGGAATTTTCCGGTTCGGATTTGATTGGCTTAAAATATGAACCTCTTTTTAAAATAAAAGAATTTCAATCTGAAAAATCTTATCAAATTTATCCTGCTGATTTTGTTACAACAACCGATGGCGCAGGTGTCGTTCACACCGCCGTTATGTATGGTGAAGATGATTATCAGCTTGGAAAAGAAGTTGGCCTGCCGGAAATCCACACCGTCGACGAATCCGGCCGGTTTAAAGATTTTGTTCCGGAACTGTCCGGCCTTTTTGTTAAATCGAAAGAAACCGAAGAAAAAATAATTGCTTATTTGAAAAAAAATAATTTCTTTTTGTCGGAAAATCTTTACGAGCACGACTATCCTTTCTGCTGGCGTTGCGACACTCCGGTCATTTATTTCGCCCGCTCCTCTTGGTTTATTAGAATGTCCTCTTTAAAAAATGACCTTTTAAAAAATAATGAAAAAATCAATTGGGTTCCTTCTCATATAAAAGAAGGACGTTTTGGCGAATGGTTAAAAGACATAAAAGATTGGGCGCTTTCAAGAGAAAGATATTGGGGAACTCCTCTTCCTGTTTGGCAATGCCATAAATGTGGACAAAAAAAAATAATTAGTTCCTTAAAAGAACTTGCCAATTCTCCTCTTCCTTCAAAAAACTCTTACTTTGCCATCCGCCACGGCGAAGCGCTTTCTAATAAAAACAAATTCAATTCCTCTTGGCCTGAAAAAACAGCCAATTCTCTAACTAAAAAAGGCCGTCTTCAAATTGAAAAATCCGCCAAAAAACTAAAGAAATTAAATATTGATGTTATTATTTCTTCTGATTTAAAACGAACCAAAGAAACAGCTGAAATTATCAAAAAATCCCTTAAAATAAAAACTTTGATTTTTGATGAACGCCTCCGCGAAACTGATTTTGGAAAATTAAATGGAAATTCCATTTCTTCTTATAAAAAGATTTTTTCTTCTTATAAAGAAAGATATGAAAAATCACCGGAAAATGGAGAAAATCTGAATCAAGTTAGAAGAAGAATTGTTGAAGCCCTGAAAGAAATCGACAAAACATATGAAAACAAAAGAATTCTCATTGTTAGTCACGAAGACCCTCTTCGCATTTTAGCGGAATCATTAAGCGGAAACACTCTTAAAAATAAAGAATTTTTTTTGAAAAATGGAGAATTTAAACCTTTGCCTTTCAAAAATATTCCTTTAAATGATAATGGATTTCTTGACCCGCACCGCCCTTTTATCGATGAAATCAAAATCCCCTGTTCTTGCGGTGAAAAAATGAAAAGAGCTCAGGAACTTGTCGACGTTTGGTTTGATTCCGGCGCTATGCCTTTTGCTTCTATTGGTTATCCTTTAAAAAATAAAGACTTGATTGAAAAGAAAAAATTATTTCCTGCCGATTACATTTCAGAAGCCATGGATCAAACTCGCGGCTGGTTCTATACCTTACTTGCTATTTCCACTCTTCTTGAAAAAGGCGCTCCTTATAAAAATGTTATCTCACTCGGTTTAATTAACGACAAGAATGGTAAAAAAATGTCCAAGTCCCGCGGTAATATTATTGACCCTTGGGAAATGTTTAATAAATACGGCGCTGATTCCGTCCGCTGGTATCTTTTTACTTTAAATGATGCCGGTGAAACCAAAAACTTTGACGAGAACGATCTGAAAAAAGTTTCACTTAATATTTTTAATATTATAAAAAATTGCCTTCTTTATTTAAAAACTTATGGATTTCTTTCCGGTTCGATAAAAAAATTTACCAATCCTCTTGACCTCTGGCTCGCTTCCCGTGTTTCTAAAACCGTAAAAGAAACGGGAGAATTTATTGAAAAATATAATATTCCCCCGGCTGGTAGAAAAATTGAAGAACTTATAAACGACATTTCTCGTTGGTTTATTCGCCGCTCCCGCTCTCGCTTTCAAGGACAAGCCGATAAAAAAGATTTAATTAACGCTTCCTTTGCTCTTTATAATTCTCTCCTTGTCTTAAGCAAAATCATGGCTCCTTTTGCGCCCTTCTTTTCCGACTATCTTTATTTATCTCTTAATTCTCTCAAAAAAGAATCTGGTTTAAAAAAATCTGTCCATCTTTCTTCTTGGCCAAAAATTGAAAAAATTAACGAAAAACTTATAAAAGAAATGGATCTTGTAAAAAAATGGTCCAGTCTCGGTCTTGCCGAACGATCCGCTTTAGGTATAAAAATACGCCAACCTCTCTCTGAAATAAAAATAAAATCGGCAGAAAAAATATCTGCCAATCTTCTTAAAATCTTAAAAGATGAAGTTAATGTAAAAAAAATATCTCTGGAAAAAAATCTCCCGGACGAAAAAGAAATTTTATTTGATTTAAACATTACTCCGGAATTAAAATCCGAAGGACTTGTCCGTGAATTTATCCGTTTTATACAATCCCTTCGTGGCGAAGCTAAATTAAAGCCGGGTGAACTTGTTAATCTTTATATCGAATCCGCTCCGGAAAATCTTTCCTCTATTTTTTCTCTTAAAGAAAAGGAAATCTGCTCCGCCTGTTCTCTTAAAAAAATATTCTTTTCAAAAATTAACACCCAAAAAATAAATAAAACCGCCCCCTTCGAAAACTTCGGCGAAATCTCCGTTTCTTTAAAATAAAAAAGCCTGGAAATTTTTCCAAGCTTTTAGGTTTCTTCTTTGGTTTAGCCCTATATTAAAGCCGAACCAAAATACCTATGGAAACCTAATTTCTTTTCAGTTTTGGAATAAATAATTATTTCCATTCCGTTAAAAAGAGAAAAATCACAATCCTTCACTTCATTAATATAAATAAAATTTTCCCCCCGCTTAACTCCCAGTCCCCTTCCTCCGTTGAAAATTCCATTCTCATAATTTTCCCTTAAAATTTCTTTCAAAAAACCAATAACTTCAGCAGGATAACTTCCTGCATAAGCCATCCACCACACCGGCTTATTCTCAAAGAAAATTACCGTTGTCCCCGCTGAAAAATCGGAATCCGGAGTTGTGCAATATCGGTCAACCACTCTAAAATCTCCGTCGCTATACTCAATAGTCGTATAACCATCGGATGATTTTGCCTTGGTTGTTTTTTCCCTGCCCTCTCCAGCATATCCCGCCAACATCGCCTTAAAAAAAACTTCTTTGGCTCCTTCAAGTATTTTTTCTCTGTTCATTTCTTTCTCCTTTATCTCGCCATAGCCATAGCGTAGGCGGACTTCTTTAATTTAGCTTCAAAATTCTTCCCATATTATATAACCAAACATAAAAAAGGTCAAATCTTTTTTATTCCTTAAACCAAAAGCTCCTCCGATAAAATCGGAGGAGCTACCTTTTTATCACTCTCCATCCCACCATAAAACTTTATCTATCCAGTATGATTTTGAGAGAGTAAGACTGGCCTAGCGGCCTCGGAGCGCTCTCTCAAAATCATACTGGATAGAAATTATTAATTAGCTTGCCTCATTAAATTTATTTAACGGGTTATCCTTTTCCTCTTTAGTTATTTTTTAACAATAACTTTCTACACCTCTATTATAACCGGCAATATCATTGGTCGTCTCTTTGTTTTTGTAAACAAAAATTGCCCAATTTGATCACGCACCATCCCTCGAAAATAATCAGAATCAACCGGTTGATCAACTGGCATCCTTCCAAGCATTCCCCTTATTCTTCTTCTTACTTCGTCTAAAATCTCTTTATTTTCTTTCAAATAAATAAATCCTCTTGAAATAATATCAGGATTTTTTAAAATCCTCCCAGACTGCTTATCAAGCGTGGTTATAATCACAAGCATTCCTTCCTGCGATAACATTTTTCTATCGCGAAGCACCACCTCTCCAACATCTCCCACTCCTAATCCGTCTACCATTACATAATAAGCCGGTACAGTTTCAGATAAAATTCCCAATTTTGTTTTTTGTATTTCAGCCACTTGCCCATTATCCATTATTATACAATTTTCTTTCCTTACGCCAGCTTCTATCGCATTATTTATATTGGAATATCTCATAAAATAATATCCATGGATTGGAAAAAAATATTTTGGCTTTAAAATTCTCACTACAGTTTTTATATCTTCTTGAAACCCGTGTCCGCTGGCATGTAAATCCATCAGCATTGAATGATGAATTATAGCTCCTTGTCTCGCTAAATTATCTTTTAAAGTCTGCACGCTTCTTTCATTTCCAGGAATTATGGATGAGGAAAATATAACCATATCACCTGGCTTTATTCTTATCTGCCGATGTTCGCCGTTTATTATCTTCATCAAACTGGCGTTCGGCTCTCCTTGCGCTCCCGTCGATAAAATTAAAAGCTTATCATCTCTATATTTATGTATTTCATCAAGACCTATCAGAACTCCCTTCCTTGTTTTTATATACCCTAATCCTTGAGCAATTCTTATATTTTCTTGCATCGATCTTCCGGAAACCGCCACTTTTCTCCCTAATCTATCGGCTATCTGAATTACCTTGTATATTCTATCAAGTAAAGAAGCAAAAGTTCCGACTATTATTCTTCCTTGCGCTTCCTTAAATATTTTTTCCAAGTTTTGCTCAACTATCTCATCTGAAACGGTTTTTCCAGGTCTTTCTGCGTTGGTGCTATCCATAAACAAAGAATGAATGCTTTCTTTTGCCACTCTTTCAAAATTATCCAATCCTATTGGATTTCCTTTTTTATCATAATTTACTCTAAAATCTCCCAAATTACACATATTTCCTATTGGAGTTTTTAAAATAACCGCCACTGAATCCGGCACTGTATGCGGTACTCCGAAAAATTTTGCCTCAAAATTATCAGATATTTTAAAAGAATCTCCTTCTTTTACTATTTGAAAATTAAGTTTAACTTTAGCTGGAAATTCTTCCTGTCTTTTAATAATCAACTCTTTGCTTAAGTTAGTGGCATAAATTGTCGGATTTCCAATCTTATGGATTATATAAGGAATTGCTCCGATATGATCAAGGTGAGCATGTGTAATTATTAAAGCTTTTACCCTTTCCTTATTTTCTTCTAAATATGAAACATTTGGAATGATAAAATCTATCCCTGGCGTTTCATCTTCTGGAAATTGTAATCCGGCGTCAATTATCACTATTTCATCTTGATATTCAAAAAACATCATATTTCTGCCAACTTCTTCCAACCCGCCAAGCGGCACAAAACGAACCGATTCACTTTTACCGGTTAACGATTTTTTTTGTCTTTTCGAATAATCAAAAACACCTCTTTCCCCAAACTCTTCACTCTCTATCTTTTTTCTCATATTTTTTTGCTTTTCATAAACAAAGCCCGCGGTTGCTTGTTTTAAAACAAAACTTCCGCCAGAAATTTCTTTGTTTAAAGTAAATCACTTAAATCTTTAATAATAAAGGAGTTAATAAACTTATTTTAAGTATAACATATCTTTTAAAAAATTCAAATTTTTACTTGATATTCTTATTTTATAAAACCATTTTTTTAATTTTAAACTTTTATTCTTCTACAAAAACTTCTTTTATTGGAATCAAATTTGGATCTATTGGTAAAGAGAAATAAATCGTTGTCCCTCGATTTAAAGTAGATTCAGCGTAAATTTCTCCTCCATGCTGTCTTATTATATTTTTTGCTATATAAATTCCAAGCCCCGTGCCTTCTGTCTGAAATTTTAATACATTTGTTGCTCTAAAAAATTTAGTAAAAAGTTTTTTTACTTCTTCTGGTGGTATTCCTATTCCTGTATCAGTTATACTAACTTGAATAAATGGTTTTTCCTCTAACTTTTCAAGTTTTACGGTTATTTCTCCATTTTTTACATTATATTTTATAGCATTATCTAAAATATTATCAATAGCCATCGTCATTCTTTTTGTATCTATTTTTAACTTTAAGTTCTTATTTTGCGGTCGATCAAAATACATTCTTATTCCATATTGCTTAGCTATTACCATTTTTTGCGCTAAAATATTTTCCAAAAATCCTGTAAACTCTATCTCTTCCATTACATATCCGAAATTTCCTTCCTCTATCTTTGCAACATCCAACAAATCATTTACTGTCTTTAAAACTTTTGCCGTTGCTAATCTGCCATTTTTTACTAATTCTCTTAAATCATCTGGCAAATTATTTTCTCCGGATAAAGTCTCAAAAGTCCAAGAAACTGCATTTAGCGGAGTTCGAAGCTGATGCGCAGCTACAGTCACAAACTCACTTTTTGACTTTCCTGCTTCTATCTCCCTTGTTCTATCTCTAATTATTTTCATAAATCCGATAAGTTTTTTATTTTCATCTGTCATTTTTACTGTTGTCACTCTGAATTCTGCTACAGGATTAGAAAAAGACAAATCTACTATTTGTGGGAAAATGCCCGCTTCCGATCGAGTTATAACTACCGGCGCAAGAGATGGAAACATTATCTGCGCTAATCTGGTGTATCTTGAATTTTGAGCAAACTGAGGAGTAAATTCTTTTCCTTCAACTTCTTCTTTTTTTATTAAAAAAATAGTTTCTGCCGTCTTGTTAAACATCATTATTCTGAAATTTGTATCATAAGCTATCACCCCATCGTAAAGATTGGTCACCATCCCCTCTAGTTGTCTTTTTTCAAACTGCACCGCAAAATTATTTTTTGCCAGTTTAAAACTGCTAAAAAAAACAATTCCCGCTATCCCTACAAATATCAAAGATGTTATTAAAGATAAATATCCCGGCAGATAAAAAAGTTCTATTCCCGATATTGAAAAAGCTAAAAATAAAAAAATCCAAAACAATCGCATCTCTGGTTGTTTGAAATAAAAAATCTTTTCATCCCAAAAACTTTTAAAATCACCCATCTCCTCTTAATTATACCCCACCAAACTTCTTAATAAAAAACCCCGACTTCGCTAATTTAAAAAAGTCAGGGTCATTTCCTTTATTTATTTATTTTTATCCAACCTTCGTAAAACTTCTGCCTCTAAAAATTCTCCTTCTTCTTTTAACAACCTTTTCTGCTCATCTGTAATAAATTGAAAATTTCTCTCATATGTCTCTATTGCTCTTACTAATCTTTTCACTAAATCATAATTGCTCAATTGATAAACTTGAATCGTTTCCATTATTTATTCTCCTTTTTTGATCCAATTCTAAGAAATAATATTATATCTACTCTTTTTAATTGTCAATTTAAAAAAATTTTTACTAATCTCAACTTTTTTAAAACACTGTTTTATAAAAATATTTTTTATATCGTTTTCTAATTTTTAAAACAATTTATTTTAAACCTCCATTTTTTTCATTTCTCCCCAATTTTTTCCCTTTTTTATTTCTACAAGTAAAGGTACAGAAAGTTTAAATGCCTCTTCCATTTCTTTTCTTATTTTTTTAGCCGCTTTTTCTATTAATTCTTTTTCTATTTCAAATAAAAGTTCGTCATGAATCGTTAAAAGCATTTTTATTTCTTTCCCCCACCATCCCTCCTTTTTAAGCATTTCTTTTGTTTTTATTATTGCTATTTTCATCACATCTGCTGCTAACCCTTGCGTCGGCATATTTATTACTATTCTCTCTGCTTGCGCCGCAAATCTCGGTGATGACGACATTAAATCCGGAACCAACCGGCGTCGTCCGTTTAAAGTTGTCACGTATCCTAAAGTTCTCGCTTCTCTTTTTATATTTTCCTGCCATCTCTTTATTTCTGAAAATTCCTTAAAATATTCTTCAATAAATTTCTTTGCTTCCTCCCTCTTAAGTCCGGATGATTCCGCAAAAGCATTTACTCCCATTCCATAAACAATCCCAAAATTAAGCACTTTTGCCACTCTTCTTTTTTCTCTATCCACTTCTTCAAACGGCACATTAAAAACATAAGATGCCGTCGCCGCATGAATATCCTTTCCTTCTTTAAAAGCTTTTATCATCTTATCGTCTCGCGAAAGAGACGCAAGAATCCTGAGTTCCATTTGAGAATAATCAAAACTCACAAGCTCTTTTCCTTCTCCTCCTGAAAATACTTCTCTTAAAAGCTGAGCTAATTCGCCTCCTTGCGGAATATTCTGTAAATTAGGATGTTCTGAAGATAATCTTCCGGTTGCCGTTCCTGTTTGAAGATAAGATGTATGCAATCTTCCTTTTTTGTCAGTCAATTCAATAATCGGCTCAATATAAGTGGAAAGTACTTTAAACTGCTCCCGATATTCTAAGATAAGCTCGATTATTTTATGTTCGTCTTTTATTTTTATAAGATTTTCATAACTTGTTGATATGGCTCCCCCTGCTGTTTTTTTTATTTTTTTAGCCGCAATATTAAGCTTTTTAAACAAAACTTCTCCCATTTGCTTCGGAGAATTTATATTAAATTCTCCTCCTGCTAATTTATATATTTTTTTTGCTAATTCATTTACTTCTTCTCGCACTTTCTCTTTTAATCTCTCCAACTTTTCTTTCTTTATCTCTATTCCCCAATTTTCCATTTCTGAAAGTATGGGTAAAAGCGGCATTTCTATTTGATTAAAAACTTTTATAAGATTATTTTTTTTAAGTTCTCCTTCAACCCATTTATAAGCAAAAAATAAATCTTCTTCTTTATTTCTCCATTCTTTTTTTAAAAATCTTTTAAAAATATATTCCGAGCTGTAATCTCCAACATTAGAATCTAAAAGCCAAAATGCTATCCCTAAATCAAAATATGGACCTTCTAATCCTTGCTCTTTAATTATTTTTTTTAAAGAAAATCCCACTTTTATTTTTTTACTCTTCGCTTTTTCTTCTCCTAATTTTTCTTCCTCAAAAATAAATTCTAATTTTTCCCTGCTTTGCTTTGAATTAAAATTAAATAACTGCACTTTATTTTCTTTTTTTTCGAATAGTCCTCCATTTTCCGCTTTTTTACTTTTTTCTCCCTCTATTCTTTTAATCAAACTCTGAAATCCCATCTCTAAAAATAAATCTTTCAAATCTTCCTCCTTTAAGCCGTTCGTTTTTAAATTTTCTAATTTTCCTAAATCAATCGGCGCATCTCTTTCTATTATCGCCAGCTTTTTGGAAGCAATCGCCTCCTTTTCAAAACCGATAAATTTTTTAAATCTCTTATCTTTCTCGTCTATGTTTTTAAATATTTCCTCTATTGTTCCAAATTCGTTTAAAAGAGGCACCGCTGTCTTCGGTCCTACCCCTGGTATGCCTTTTATATTATCCGAACTATCTCCCGCTAATCCCTTATAATCCACTACTTGCCACGCCTCTACTCCAAATCTTTCCTTCACTGCCTTTTCGTCATAAACCATCATTTCCGTTATTCCTTTTTTAAATGTTTCCACTGTTACGTTTTCTTGATCGCTCACAAGCTGTGTCGTGTCTAAATCCCCCGTCAATATGATTATTTTTTCTTCTTTTCCTTTAAATCTTTCCGCCGCCGTCCCGATTAAATCATCCGCTTCAAACCCTGGCAATTCAAATGTCTTTATTCCAAAAGCTCTGAAAACTTCTTTTGCTTTTATAATTTGCTCTATTAACTCATCCGGCGCTTTTACTCTCCCTGCTTTATATTCCGCATAATCTTTTTTTCTGTTTGTTTCCTCCGGCCGGTCAAAAAAAGCTGCTGCGTAATCCGGTTTGTATTCTCTAAAAATTTTTATCAAAACGGAAGATAATCCATAAAGCGCGTTCGTCGGCTCCCCTTTTTTATTTGTCAGTGGGGGCAAAGCGTGAAAACACCTGTGTATCAGCGAGTTTGCGTCTATTAAAATCAATGTTTTCATTTCTTTATTATTTTATCTAATCATTATACAAAATTTCCCTTCTATAAGAAGTATGAGACAAAGACAAATTACTACAAACAGATCTCATTTCCCCCTCTTTTTTATTTGGAAGGCTAACAAATCCTTCAATATCTTCTTTTCTAATTTTAATTATTCTATCCTCTAATAAAATAATAATCTCATTATTATTTTCATAAGCCACACACAGCAACTCAGTTTGCACCATTTTTTTATCTCCATTTTTCTCGCCTTTTATTCCAAAATTACCTAAATATTCTATATATTCACTATTACCTATAACAGACAAAACTCTCGGCTGACCACCTCCTAATGAATAACTAATATAAGGAAAAAGAAAAAAGGAATAGCTTACTAATAAAACAATAAACATTGGAGTAACACTGAAAATTTTATCCTCCATGCTCCGTTTTGAAAATTTTTCAAACCATACTTTAAAAAAGTCTTTTTGAACAAACCTCATAATAAGAAAAAATAAATAAAATATGAAGAAACAAAAAAATATAAATACAGCCCCAGTAAATGTAAACCTAGAATAAATTAATTCATACTCTGAAAAACCAAGTCTGTCTAAATATAAATTCCAAACCAAAAAACCGATAATAAAAGATGAAAAAGAAAAAAGAGTCCCAATTATACTAACTTCTTTTAAAAAACTCGTGATTTCAATAATTTCTTCTTTCATTTTTTAATTAGTCATTAATTAGATATTAGTAATTAGAAATTAATCATTTATTTCTATCTCTCTTCCCTCTTTCAAATGCTTTATCTTTATCTCAACCGCCCCTTTTATTTTCGCTTCCCTCACTCTTTCCGGCCATTCTATCAAAATAATGTTTTCCGGATTTTTTATTATTTCCTGCCACTCGAGTGTATTTAAATCTCCATCTTTTAATCTGTAAGCATCGATATGAAAAGCTTCTTTAAAATTTTTATTCCTTGATAGCTTATATCTTTTTATTAAAACAAAAGTCGGACTGGTTATTTTTTTTTTCACTCCAAGTTCATGTAAAAATCCCCTCGCAAAAGTCGTCTTTCCCGCCCCCAGTTCTCCGATTAAAGAAATTACTAAAGCCGTTTTTCTTTTTTTATTTTTTTCTGTTATTTTTCTGGCAAAATCTGAAGCGAATTTAATCGTCTCCTCCTCGCCATTCAAAATAACCCTCTTTATTTTCTTCATTTTTTTCTTTATTGAA
>JAQVXM010000003.1 GCA_028709185.1 Minisyncoccota bacterium
AAGGAGGCGAAGATGATTTCTTTTTCGCTAATGTTGTCAATTCTTTTTTCCGGTTCTATTTCAGGAGAAGAGAAAAATATTTTACCCTCTTGCTTTTCCGTTCAGTCAATGGCTGGATGGCAGGAAGACACGAAGGTAAATTTAACCGAGAGATCGCTGAAATACGCATTTTTTTTGCGTGATATAGCGATAAGAGAAGGATTAAACGAGAAAGATTTTATAATATTGGGAAAAGCTGCCGAAACAGAGAGCGGCTGGAAGCATTATGATAAAATGGGGAATGTTTTGCGCGGAGAGAAGAATCCGCGGGTAGTGGGAATATTTCAAATTTGCGAGGATTCTCATAAGGAGGAAGCAAAGAAAATGGGGTTAGATATAATGACTCCAAAAGGAAATATCATATATGCTGTTTTTCTTTATAAAAAGGAGCATCTTCGTCCTTGGAGGACGAATAGAAAATTAATGAATTTCGTCAGAGATTTGGGATAAATGTCCCAAAGTCCCGATTATAAAAATCGGGACTTTTTTTATGGAAATGTTTCTGATAGAATAAAAATAGAATTTGAACTTTAACAAAAAAAGAAAGGCGAGGAGGTTTCTATGGCTGACCTTCTAAAACTGAAAGAAAAGAAGAGAATCTGTCAAAGTTGCAAAGAAGTTATAAGAGAGGAGATATATGAAGATTCAGACGGCAAGTGTATTTGCAAATCATGCTGGGTGGCTTTAGAAATAGAAAAATCTAAGGTAAAAAAAATAAGGAAAATGGATTTTTCTTTTGAGACAATAGAGTTCAAGTCTCATTTTTGCATTAGAGGGCAAGGTTTTAATTTATCTATTAAAAGCGGAAAAATTCTTGATGAGAGGGGAAACTTGTTGCCGGAAAATAAAATCTGTTTTTTTGTCGATGTTTCGAAAAACGGATTTTATAAAGAATTAAGAGAAGAAAAAGAAAAGAGAAATAAGATTATAATAGCCTCTAATTTTTTTCATAAAGGAGAACAATATTTTTATAGATTGAAAATTCCTCTTTGTTTAGATAAAGATGGTAATTTTCTTGAATTAGGAGCAGAAGAAGATTTTGAGAGGGTAATTCTGCCATCTGCAGAATTCATTAGAAGGGGTCTTCATCTAAAGGAAAGAAAGGAAAGATAAGAATAAAACAACGGCTTTGCCTTATAGGGCAAAGCCGTTTATTTTTTTTAGAATTTCAGATCTAAAATTATTTTTACTGAATTTTTCCGCTGTTTTTGAAAGAAAATGAGAATCAAATCTTGCTTCGGAAATAAGATTGATTGCTTCAATAATGGCTTCCGGTGTTTGTTCTTTAATAAAAAATCCATTAATTCCTTCTTCTATAATATCAGAAGATCCGCCGATATTATAAGCGATAACAGGAGTGCCGCAGGCGATAGCTTCGGCGGCAACTAACCCAAAATCTTCTATTTGAGGGAAAATAAAAGCTTTAGCGTTTCCATATAAAACACGCATTTCGCTGTCGGTCATTAAAGTGGTTATAAAATGAGTGTTTTTTGAAGTGTTTAGTTTAATCAGGTTTTTTAATTCCGGACCACGGCCGACAATTTTTAATGGAAGTTTCAGCTCGTTAAAAGCTTGGATGATAATGTTAAATTTTTTATAATGCATCAGACGACCGGCGGCTAAAAAATATTGCCTATTTTTATAAGGATTTTCAGGATAAAAAACATTTAAATCAATTGGAGGAAAAATAATTTCCGATTCTCTTTTATAATAATTTCTAATTTTATCGGAAATATAGTTAGAAAGAGTGATGATTTCGTCCGGTTTTTGTCCGGCTTCCATATCCCATTTTTTTAAATAAGAGACAAGAGGAGAAAGAACCGGTCTAAGAAGATTATAATTACTGCCAAACTTTCCTTTTAGATAATTTTCCGATTCCCAAGCATAACGAAGAGGCGTAAAACAGTAGGAAAGATGATAGCTGTTTTTATAAGTGACTCCTTTAGAGTATCCGGCGCCGATAGAAATAATCAGATCATATTGATTTCCAAGATTTAAGCTTTCGGCAGCTTTCGGCATTAAAGGAATAAAAAGACGATGATTATTGATAACTATTTTTTTATCTAAAAAGGAAGTCTTTTTAATTCTTTCTCCCGGAATATGTCCAAAAGTTTTGTTTTGATCAAAAAATAAGGTAAAAAGGTCAGCTTTGGGGAATATTTCAAGAAAATTACCTAAAACTCTTTCTCCTCCTCCATATTGGTTTAAATAGTCATAAGCAAGAGCAATTTTCATTATTGGCATTATAACTTTTTCTTTAATTTTCTGAAAATTTTAAGTTATTAGGGTATAATTTTAGAAATGAAATATGATTTTTTAAAAAGAATGATGGATTTGGCGATATTTTTTTTGATTTTGCCTTTTTTTATTTTAATTTTTCCTTTCGTGGCTTTAGCAATAAAAGCAGGAAGCAGGGGACCTGTTTTTTATAAAGCAAAAAGAGTGAGCGGAGGAAAAATAATAACAATATATAAATTTCGAACCATGTTTTTAGGTTCGGAAAAAAAGAAAAAAGAATTAAACCATTTAAACGAGAGAAAAGACGGACCTTTTTTTAAGATATCCAATGATCCGAGAGTAACAAATATTGGACGAATATTAAGAAAGTTTTGGATTGATGAAACGCCGCAGATTTTTAATGTTTTTAAAGATGAAATTTCTTTTGTGGGTCCAAGACCTTACGAACCGGAAGAGATAGAAAAATATCCCACAGAATATAAATTTTTAAAGAATGAAAAAGCAGGAATAACCGGACTTTCTCAAATAAAGGGATCTTCCAACCTCCCTTTTTCGGAAGTTTTAAAATATGATGCTTATTACGCGCGGTGTAAAAATTTGAGATTGGATTTAAAAATTATTTTTCAAACATTTTTACTTCTTTTTAATCCTTCCGGAGTTTAAAGATTTTAATGCATATACACGATGGCGCTTTTTATGTTTCGATTCTGATTTTAACAGGAATTTTTACCGGAACAATTTTAAAAATTTCCGGATTATTTATTTTGATTTTTGTTTTCATTTCTGTTTTTTCAGTTTTGCTTATCTCTTTTTTTGCTAAAGAAAAAAAATTCTGGATGTTTTTGGCGGCATTTTTTATTTTCTTTTTTTTCGGATTTTTATACGGACAAAATTTTGTTTTAAGAAGCGACGGAAAATATCCCGAATTTAATAAGATAGTAAATTTTTCCGGACGAGCAAAAGAAGGTTTTAATTTTAAGGGAAAATCTCTGGTATTTTATATCGAACTTGAAAAGCCTTATAAAGGAAAGATTAAAATTTATACCGATATATTTTCTGAAATAGAAAAAGGAGACAAAATTTCTTTTCATGGAGTAGTTAAAGTAATGGAACATGGCGAGATAATTTCTTACTTTCCGAATATGGAAATTGCGGAAAAAAATAAAAAAGGAATTTTAAGCGAATTTCGGGAAAAAATTATTTTAGGATTAAAGCGATTTTTGCCGGAAAAAGAAGCGGCGCTTGCTTCGGGGCTTGTGCTTGGCGATCGAAGGAATTTTAGCGAAGAGTTTAAAGATAATTTAAGCAAAAGCGGAACGACGCATATCGTAGCTTTATCGGGATACAATATTACAATCATAGTTATGGCGGCTGGATTGGTTTTTGGATATTTTTTCAGAAAAGAGATTGTTTTTCTCTTTTCTCTTATTTTTATTATTATTTTTACAATTATGGTCGGAGGAGAACCTTCAATCGTGAGAGCGGCTATTATGGGAGGAATAGCCTTATTTGCCGTAAAATTTGAACGATTATATTCGGCAAGAAATGCAATAGCGATTTCGGCGTTACTTATGGCAATGTTTAACCCACTTTCTTTAAAAGAGCCCGGATTTCAGCTTTCGTTTTTTTCTTTAATCGGTATTGTTTATTTTTTGCCGGCGATTAAAAATTTTTTGCCGAATTATTTTTCTACTTCGTCTTTTTTAAACTGGAAAGATAATCTTTTAACAACCATAGCGGCGCAAATAGCGGTGTTGCCTCTTATTTTTTATTATTTCGGCACTTTTTCAATTTGGTCATTTTTAGCAAATATCTTGATTTTAGAGTTTGTGCCATACGCTATGTTGTTTTCTTTTTTAATCGGATTTTCTTTTCTTTTTTCTGGTTTTGGAGAATTTGCTTCCTGGATTTTTTCTTTTCCAGCTTATTTTATCTTAAAATATCAGATAAGCGTGATAGATTTTTTTGCGGAGAAAAGCTTTTTGATAAAAATGGATAATTTCGGAATAATGTCTGCGGTTGTTTTTTATATTTTAATATTATTTCCGGTTTATATTTTTTATAAAAAAGAAAATGGCAGATAAAAAAATTATTTTTATTTTTACGACAATTATTATTTTAAATGTATTTTTTTATACTTATATTTTAGCAAGCGAAAAAGAAAAAACAGCGGTTTATTTTTTAAACGTAGGACAAGGGGATGCGGAAATGGCTGTTTTATCAGGAAGAGGCAAAGCGGCGAGAATTTTGATAGACGGAGGTCCGAATAGAAAAGTTTTAGAAGAGCTTTCGAAAATTATGCCCTTTTTTTCAAAAAGAATCGATTTGATTTTTATCTCTCATCCGCAAGAAGATCATATAGGAGGAATTTCTTATGTGGTGGAAAGTTTTAAAACAGGAGGATTTGTATCGAATGGAGAGATTGGAAAAGGAGAAGCGTGGGAGAAAATGGAAATGACTTTGGAAAAAGATGGAATAAAGATAATAGTTCTAGCTGTCGGTGATAAAGTAAAATATGGAGAAAGCGAGATTCTAATTTTAAATCCGGAAGCGGGGAAAAAAACAGAAATGAATGAAAACTCTCTTGTATTTTTATTAAAAAATCCAAAAATGAATGTTATTTTTACAGGGGATATCGGAAAAGAGACGGAGGAAAAAATATATAATAATTTACAAAAAAACGGAGAAAAGGCAGAAATCGATGTTTTAAAAGTAGCGCATCACGGGTCAAAAAATTCGAGCAGTGAAGATTTTATTACCATCTTAAAACCAAAAGTGAGCGTAATAGAAGTCGGGAAAAATAGCTATGGACATCCGACAGAAGAAGTTCTGAATCGCTTGGCGGAAATAAAAAGCTTGATTTTTAGGACGGATGAAAATGGAACGATAAAAATAGAGGCGGGAGAAGATAAAAAAATAAAAGTTTTAAAAATAGAATAATATTTATTTCTTGATAATAAATAGCGGTTGATTTATTATTTGAGAAATGAGAACGCTTATAAAGGATATTATTAAAAAAGAAGGAGAGATAGTGGAACTTTCCGGATGGGTTTCTGTGAGACGAGATCATGGAAAGCTTATTTTTATAGATTTAAGAGACAGAAGCGGAATGACGCAAGTTGTTTTTTTGCCCGGCAATGCTGAAGCGCATAAAACAGCAGAGGAAATCAGACCAGAATGGGTGGTAAAAATAAAAGGAAGCGTAAATCGCCGACCAGACAATATGGTGAATAAAGATATGGAAACCGGAGAGTTTGAAATAGAAGCTTTGGAAATTGAAATTTTAAACAAGGCGGAAACGCCGCCGATTGAAATTCAAAATGACGGATATGAAATTGGAGAAGAAATAAGAATGAAGTATCGCTATTTGGATTTACGAAGGAACAGATTGCAGAAAAATATAAGAAAGAGAGCAAAAATAATGTCTTTTGTCAGGTCATTTTTAGAAAAAAATGATTTTATAGAAATAGAAACTCCAATTTTAACTAAATCTACACCAGAGGGAGCAAGAGATTATTTAGTTCCTTCAAGAGTATATCCCGGAAAATTTTACGCTTTACCACAATCTCCACAGCAGTATAAACAACTTCTGATGGTAGGAGGAATGGAAAAATATTTTCAGATGGCAAAATGTTTTCGAGATGAAGATACAAGAGGCGACAGACAGCCTGAATTTACCCAACTTGATATGGAGATGAGTTTCGTTGAAATGAAAGACGTGATGGAATTGAATGAAAATTTATTAGTGGAAATAATAGAAAAGTTTTATCCAGAAAAGAAAATTCAGGAAAAACCGTTTCCTGTCATTACTTATAAGGAAGCTATGGAAAAATATGGCACAGATCGTCCGGATTTAAGGAAGGATAAAAGTGATTCGAGTTTGCTTGCTTTTTGTTGGGTGGTAGATTTTCCATTTTTTGAAAAGACGGAAGAAGGAGGATGGACTTTTACTCATAATCCTTTTTCAGCACCGAAGCCGGAATTTATAAATGACCTTTTAGATAAAAAAGATATTGGAAAAATTTTAACGACACAGTATGATGTGGCTTTAAACGGAATTGAAGTCGGAGGAGGGAGTATAAGAAATCACAAACCGGAAGCATTACTTTCAACCTTAGAAATAATAGGAATAGATAAAGAAAAAGCGGAAAAAAATTTCGGGCACATGCTTGAAGCATTTAAATATGGAACTCCGCCGCATGGAGGAATTGCTTGGGGGTTTGACCGATTCATCATGCTTCTTGAGGGAGAGCCGAATATTCGAGAAGTAATGGCTTTTCCAAAAACAGGAGACGGAAGAGATTTAATGATGGAAGCTCCATCAGAAGCGGAAGAAAAACAATTGAAAGAATTGAAAATAAAATTTGGAAGTTGATTTTAAAAAAAATTTTTATGTTATAATTAATAAATAATAAAATGTCTTTAAAAAATTTACATAGGGATTTTATTTCAAAAGAGGAACGACGTTTTAAGTTTATGATAGGAAAAACACTAGCTTCTTCTCTGACCGGATTTGTGGCCGGAGTGGTTTTTGCTTCTATTTTTTGGGGAGCAATTTTCTATTTTTATTCCTTAGAAACTGTTCTTTAGGTTGTGGATATTGTTTCTTTTTGAAATGTTATAATAAAAGTAATCCCGCTTACAGGAAGGTTACGGATCAAGTTGCTTATAAAGGGAAGCTGAGTTAAAAAGTTTCGTGGAATTTTTTACAAGCTACCCACTTAAATTTAAGCCGGTAACCTCTAGAGAGCGGGGTTTTTGTTGAAAAAAAAAGAGAAAACAGGCAAAATTGAATAATGAGGTGGAAAAAAATATTAACAATAATAATTCTTGGCTTGCTTTTGTTCTTTATTGGAGAAGAAGCAATTAAGGATTATTTGGAATATAAAAAATATTTTTCAGAATCTGAAAAGTTAAAAGCTGATATAAGTGTTTTAGAGAAAAAAAATAAAGATTTAGAAAAAGATATAGAATATTTTAATGATCCTTATAATTTGGAAAAAGAATTGAAATCAAAATTCAATTATAAAAAAGAAGGGGAAAAAATGATAATAATAGTGCCGGACGAATAATAAAAAAGCGGGTGTCGTATAATGGCAGTACGCAACCTTCCCAAGGTTGAAGCGTGGGTTCGATTCCCATCATCCGCTCACGGAATAATCACAAAACGCAATTTTATTATTTTGCGGTCTGGGGTTTTCGCGGAGTTTTAATAAAAAAGGCCTTTTCTGCGTATTGCGAAAAAGGCCGAAGCAAAAGATATTAATAAATCGAAATTTTTGTTTTGTGATTACTATGTTTTTCATTCTTACCAAAGCCGATTCGACTTCGTTCAAAGTCAACTAGCTTTCGATAAAAATCAACAAGCCGAGAGAAAGGATATTTAGAGGTGCTTAAAAAAATCAATAAAACGCAAATAATAAAAAATTCAGCCATGGTCATTCTCCTTTTTTTGATTTGTTTTTTGTTCCGATTGAAATTATAAATTATTTGTTTTATAGTGTCAATATGGCGGACGCAAGATTTATTAAAAATAAAGAAGATTTCAAATGTGAAAATTGCGGGTTTGAAGTTTTAGGAGATGGGTACACCAATCATTGTCCCAAATGTTTATACAGTTTACATATCGACATAAATCCTGGAGATAGAGCTTCGAAGTGCCGCGGGATGATGCGGCCGGAGAAAATAGAAAAAAGAGGAAAAAAATACATTATAATTCATAAATGCGAGAAGTGTGGAGAAGAAAAGAAAAACAAAATGAAAGAGGAAGATAATTTTGAAAAAATCATAGAAGTAGTTAAAATAGCTAATAATGAAAATAAGCCGAAGTAGCTCAGCTGGTAGAGCAATGCTTTCGTAAAGCAGAGGTCGTGGGTTCGATTCCCACCTTCGGCTCATAAATATTTTTATCCACAAAATATAATTTGAAAAAATTAAAGATAACTTCTTTTAAAAAATGACAGAAAAAGAATTAAAAAACGGCATAGAAGAATTGATTATTTCTTTGGATAAATTAGGAAAAAATCTTTTTATTGAAAATAAAAAAAATAAACTTTTTAAAATAGAGGAAGAGCTTCAAAATCCAGATATTTGGAAAGACAGAGAAAAAGCAGAAAACATATCGAAGGAAGCGGCGGAATTGGAAGAGACAATCAAAGATTTTGAAGACTTAAAAAAAACGATGCCTTTGTTTTTAAAAAATCCTAATGAAGAAGATTTTTTTGAACTAAAAAGAAAATTCAAGAAATTGGAAATAAAAACTTTTTTTCGCAGTTCTTATGATAAAGGAAATGCCATTTTTTCCATTTTTTCTGGCGCTGGCGGACAAGACGCGGCGGATTTTTCCGGAATGCTTTTTGAAATGTATGCCGGATATGCCAAAAAAAAGGGATTTTCGCTTTCAATAATAGATGAGAGTTTGGATGATTTTCAATCAAAAACCGGAAGAAAACCATTAAAATCGCTAACCGCAGAAATAAGAGGAAATTATGCTTACGGGTTTTTAAAAGGAGAAGCTGGAGTGCATCGTTTAGTAAGGATATCTCCATTTTCACCAAAAAAATTAAGACACACATCTTTTGCTCTGGTGGAAATTTTACCGGTATTTCCAAAAATAGAGGAGGAAAAAATAAAAATTCCTGAAGAAGATTTAAAAATAGATTTATTTAGATCATCCGGACCGGGAGGACAGAATGTGAATAAAGTGGAAACTGCCGTACGCATAACGCACTTGCCGACAGGAATAATGGTTTCGAGCCAAGCAGAAAGATCCCAAACTCAGAACAGAGAGAAAGCGTTGTCGCTTTTAAAAACAAAATTAATCCATCTTATGGAAGAAAAACAAGTAAAAGAAATAACAGAATTAAGAACTAAAGAAAAACCTGAGTGGGGAAGCCAAATAAGATCTTACGTTCTTCATCCTTATAAACTTATTAAAGATCATCGAACGGAATTTGAAACGAGCCAAGTAGAAAATGTTTTAGAAGGAAATTTAGATGGATTTATTGAGGCGGAGCTAATTAATGGAATTAATAATCATAAATAATTTCGCAATATGAAAATCAGAGCATTAGAAGTTTTTGTTTTTCAAATTATCAACGTTTGATTATGTTATTCCTTTTTTGATATAATGGTTTAATATGATTGCTTTTCAAAATGTTTCTAAAGTTTATGAAAATCATTCGGCTTCTACTGCATTAAATAGCGTTACTTTTAAAATAGAGCCGAACGAATTTGTTTCTTTAGTTGGAAGATCCGGCGCAGGAAAATCTACGATTATAAAGATGTTAATTGGAGAAGATAGGCCAACAAAAGGAAGAGTTATTTTCGGTTCTTATGAAGTTAATAAATTAAAGAATCATGAACTTCCTTTTTTGCGGCGTCATATCGGAGTAGTTTTTCAAGATTTCCGGCTTTTACCACATAAGAATGCTTATGAAAATGTAGCTTTTGCTTTAGAAGTAGCCGGTTCACCACAACAAGAAATAGATGAATTAGTGCCACAAGTTTTAGATCTTGTTGGACTTTCAGAAAGAATGTATAACTTTCCGCACGAGCTTTCAGGAGGAGAAAGACAGAGAGTGGCTATAGCACGAGCAATGATTCACAGACCAGAAGTGGTAGTAGCAGATGAACCGACAGGAAATTTAGATCCGTTTAATACTTGGGAAATTATCAAATTACTCGCAAAAATAAATGAACTTGGCACAACAGTGATTTTAGCCACGCATGATAAAGAGGTAATAAATTTTTTAAAAAGGAGAGTAATTACTATTGATAAGGGAGAAATAATCAGGGACGAAGAAAAAGGGAAATTTATTTTAGCTTAAAATGATTACTACAACTTTTAGAATAACTCGTTACGGGTTTAAGAATTTTTTAAGAAACGGTTGGTTGTCAGTAGCTACGGTGGCAGTAATGTTGTTAGCACTTTTCTTTTTTCTTGGCTTAATGCTGTTTAGATTCGTGACAATATCAGCTCTTGATTCGGTAAAAGACAAAATAGATATCAGTGTTTATTTTAAAATAGAGGCAGCGGAAGATGAAATGCTTCGAATTAAAGCGATTTTAGAAGATTTAAGCGAAATAAAAAGCATAGAATATGTTTCAAGAGATAAGGCGCTTTCAAATTTTAAAGAAAAACATCAGGGAGACGCAGCAGAACAAGCTTTAAAAGAATTGGATGAAAATCCATTTTTAGCATCTTTAAATATAAAAGCTAATGACCCGAGTCAATATTCAGCTATTTCTTCTTATATAGAAAATGGTTCTTTTGATGGAGTAATAGAAAAAGTAACTTTTGCTCAGAACCAGTTAGTAATCGAGAGATTATCGACAATCATAAGCAATGTGAATAGAGCTGGTTTATCTCTTACTATAATTTTGGCAATCATTGCCATATTGGTTGCATTTAATACTATTTGGCTTGCGATGTATTCAAATCGTGAAGAAATCGGTATTATGCGACTAGTGGGAGCTTCTAATACCTATATTAGGGGACCTTATATTGTAGAAGGGGTGATTTACGGAGTAATTGCGGCAGTTTTAAGCATTTTGATTTCTATCCCAGTAATTTTAACAGTAAGTCCATGGATGGCAAAAATTGCCTCTGAAATAGATTTAAAAGGATATTTCTTTTCAAATATTTTTAGTTTCTTTTTATACCAAATAGTTTTTGGCATTCTTCTCGGGGCAATTTCGAGTTTTATAGCTATTAGAAGATATTTAAGAGTATAGTTTAAATATGTTTTTAATTGAAAAAAAAATTAAAACTATTTTTTTAGCGGCTTTATTTTTTTTCTTTTTACCTCTTTTTTCCTTAGCACAAGAAGAAAATTTGCCGGCGATTTATCTTTTTTACAGTAAAACTTGTCCGCATTGCGCTAAAGAAATAGAATTTTTGAAATCATGGAAAGAGCAGGAATCAGGATTAAAGATAATAGCTTACGAAGTTAGCCAAAATCAGGCTAATTCCAATTTAGCTGTGAAAGTTATGGAAAAATTGGGAGGAGTGGCATCAGGAGTACCGCTAACAGTCGTAGGAGATAAATATATTATCGGTTTTCATGAAGCAGAAACAACGGGCAATAAAATTAAATCGCTTGTTTTTGATTCTATGAACAGAGATGATTATCGAGATATAGTGGCGGAAATTTTGCAAGGCACAGAAGAAATTGTTATAAAACCAACGGAAGATGGAGGAAATCACGGAGAAGAAAAAATATCTTTGCCTGTTTTTGGAGAAATAAACCCAGGGGATTATTCTCTCTTTTCTTTAGCTTTTATAATTGGAGGGCTTGATGGATTTAATCCTTGCGCCAGCTGGGCGCTACTCTTCATTATTATGCTTTTAATAGGAATGAAAGACCGGTTTCGAATGTGGGTTCTCGGACTTTCTTTTCTTTTTGCTTCCGCTTTAACTTATTTTGCTTTTATGACTTTATGGTTAAATGTAATGCTTTTAATCGGTTATTCTTTTATTGTACGATTTTTAATCGGCGGAACAGCTTTTATCTCCGGAGGAGTTTATTTAAAAAAATGGAAAAATGACGGAAAGGGAGAAGTTTGCATAATAGCCAAAGAAGAAGGGAAAAGAAAAATAATCACGGAAAGTTTGAAAGAAGCCGTGAGAAGTAAAAATTTTTGGGTAGCAATTTTGGGCGTAATAGCACTTGGTGTTTTGGTAAATATTTTTGAGCTTTTTTGTTCTCTGGGACTACCGGCAGTTTTTACAGGTTATCTTGCTTCTATTAAATTATCTTTTTGGCAGTATTATTTTTATCTTTTTGTTTATATTTTCGCCTACATGCTTGATGATATGATAATTTTTGCGATAGCGATGAAAACATTAAAAATTTCTAATATAACAACCAAATACTCAAGATACCTTTATTTAATTGGAGGAATAGCTCTTCTTGTTATCGGCGGATGGATGCTTTATGGACTTTTCTAGAAAGAAGTTATAGAATCCGTCATAGAAATTTAAAAAAATCTTAATAAGAAGGAGAAAGGCGATGTTAGAAGTATTAGAAGAGAGAAGAAGAAGCTTAAAAAATTATTTTTCAGAGGTTTTTCTAGTGAGAGAGGGGGATCGCGTTGTTTTTCAAAGAGGAATATCAATTGATGGTTTTAAAATTCCTGAAGGGACAGAGGCGCAAGTAGTCGAAGACACTTTGCGTCTTTGTCATGAACCGATGACGGGAGGAACGGGATTAAAGCCGGCTGTTCTTATTTCGATTGCGATATCAAAAGAAAGAAATTTTTTTGTTCCGTTCGATGCCTTAGTTCCGGCTATAGCGGAAGAAAAGAAAGGAGAATAAAAATGGGAAATCCGATATTAGAAATTGAAACTGAATTTAAGTCTTCTTTTAAATCTCTCGAAGTTGGGGATAGATTAAGATTAAGAGAGGGTTGTTTTGTAACAACAGAAGTGGGACGAGAAATATTTTTGCCTCACGGAAAGGAATTAAGAGTAACTGATGATTCTCTAAAGTTTTGTTATAACTCGAACAACAAGACTGATGATAATAATATTTATATCGGAATAAGAGTTTCTCAAGACAAAGATGAAACTCTAGTTTCTTTTGTTGTTCCGATGAACAAATGTGAAGTTATCAAACAGCGGGTTTAACCCGCTTTTTTTTATTGATAAATTACAAAGTTTTCTGTAAGATTGTTTTATAAATTCGGGGATCGTCTAGTGGTAGGACGCCGCGCTCTGGACGCGGAAACTGGGGTTCGAATCCCTGTCCCCGAGCAATTTTGAATACTATATATCATCTTTAATACCTTACTCTAGCGTGAGCAGTTGAAGTTGCTTAAAAAGTTCAAAAGAAAATAATACTACTCATAATCTACTTAGAGTATTTGATTGGCTATTTAAGCAAGATATGAAGCAAAACCAATATTTCTTCAAGAGAACAAATAGCGATTAGCGAAGTGAGGTAAAAATATTATAATATAAATATGAATAAAAAATATCCATACATCATTATTTTAATAATAGTTTTAGTTCCTATTTTTATTGTTTTTAATCAAAATCGTAAAATTGAAAAAACAAGTAATACGGCGGTATCTGATTATAAAAACATCTCATATATCATTGATGGTAATAATGTAAAACTTGAGAATGGATATTCTGAAACAGAAATACCACAATCTTCATTAAAAACAATTACAAGATATTTTGGTAATGACCTTATAACTGACCTCAATAATGATAGCCGTGATGATGTAGTTTTTCTTATAACTCAACAAACGGGCGGCAGTGGGACTTTTTATTATGCAGTTAGTGCTTTGAATACCGAAAAAGGATATATTGGTTCTGATGGATATTATCTTGGAGATAGAATAGCTCCACAGACAATAAATAACAGTCAAAATCCGAAACATAAAAATGTAATAGTAGTGAACTATGCCGATAGAAAAGATGGAGAACCGATGACTACACAGCCATCTGTAGGTAAAAGTGCGTATCTCAAGTTAGATGAAAATAATAGATGGGGTGTGGTAGTTGCTGATTTTGAAGGTGAGAGTAGATAATTTCCGTTTATTTACAAATTCAATAAAAATCTTTTTTTGAATATTTTTTATAAAAATTTAAAGCAAGTCGTGATATAATAAAAAAATGTTCGGCTGGCCATTTTTATTTTCCGTAGCGCCGTTTGCTGTTTTTCTTTATCTTCTGCTCTTCAGAAAAAAAAATTTGCTTTTCGTTTCGGAAGTAACGCTTTTAATAGTAGCGGTTTTAGCTGTTTTTTATTGGCGGATAATTCCCAATCTGCTTTTAATTTCTTACACCAAGGGATTTTTTATCGCTTTTGATATTTTTATAATAATTGCCGGAGCTATTTTCTTTTTAGAAGTATCAAAAAAGTTAAAAATAATAGACAACGTTTCTTATCATCTGGAATCGTTTTCCAAAGATTACCGAGTAAAAGTAATAATTTTAGCCTGGTTTCTAGAAAATTTTTTAGAAGGGACGGCTGGATTTGGCACACCATCAACCGTAGTGGCTCCGCTTTTAATCGGGTTAGGATTAAATCCGATGGCGGCGGTTATAGTGGCGCTTCTTGGAAATAGCGCTTCAGTGGTTTTCGGAGCGGCGGGAGCGCCTATCAGAATTGGCTTCTCAGGAATAGAGTCCGCAACACGAGTTCCGGAAATCGCCGCTTTGATAAATTTCGCCGGATTATTTGTTCCGGTTTTTATGCTTTTCTTTATAACAGCAGGAAAAAAGGATCGGAAAGACCAGATTTTAGAAGCGTTGCCATTTGCTATTTTTTCAGGACTGGCTTTTGTTGTTCCGTCATTTTTATCAGTTTCTCTAGGACAAGAATTTCCTTCAATTATTGGAGCGGCAATAGGGACAATAATTATTTTTGGAGCAGTTAAGTTAAATATTTTTATGCCAAAGAGAATAAGAAAATCAGGCAGCCAATCAATTAAACCCCAAAAAACTCTTTCACCTTTTGAAACTTTTTTTCCTTACATTATTTTGATAGTTCTTTTAGTTTTTGGAAAATTTTTTCTCGGAACAAAAAGTGTTTTAATTTCATATTTTGGAATAAATCATGATTTCAGTTTTTTTAATCCGGGATTTGCTTTTATTATTACAGGGCTTTTATTAATATTTTGGAAAATTAAAAATAAACCGGGGAAAATAGCAAGTTTAGCAATAAAAGATTCTTTTATAAGAACAATCGAGCCGTTTCTTGTTATTGCTCTTATGTCGGCTATGGTCCAGATAATGATAAATTCCGGAAATAATTTTTCCGAGATTCCTTCCTCTATTGCCATTTTAGCAAAAAATTTTGAAAACTCATTTCTTCCAATAATCGCTCCTTTTGTCGGGGCTTTTGGAAGCTTTATGACCGGCAGCGCCACTGTTTCAAATATTATGTTTGGAAAATTTTTAGAAACTGCCGCTAGTGTTATCGGCTATGACGCGGCTATTATTTTATCTTTGGGATTAGTCGGAGGAGCGGCTGGAAATATGATTGCTCTTGCGGATATAATGACAGCGGAAGCTGTAGTAGGAATAAAAAATAAAGAAAGGGAAGTGATAAAAGGAGTTTTTATTCCTTGTTTTATTTATCTTATTCTTATCAGTCTTATCGGAATCATAATAATTTAAATAATTTTTTCGATGATGTGGATGATTTTTTAAAGAATGGTAATATAATTAAGTAATGAGAAAACTTTTAGGACTTTTATTTTTACTTTTCTTTTTTGTATTTTTTAAAACAGCGGATGCAGAAGAAATTTTTTATCGAACATTGAAGAAAGGAATGACGGGAAATGATGTTTTGGCATTGCAGGAAATTTTAGCAAAAGACCAAATGATTTATCCGGAAGGAATAATTTCAGGTTATTTTGGAGAAGCCACCGAAAGAGCCCTCGGAAGATTTCAAGAAAAAGAGGGAATAGTAAGTAAAATTATTGGGGAAGATAATGGTTATGGTACAGCCGGCCCAAGAACAAGAGAGGTGTTAAAAAAATATTTATCCATCGAAACAAAAGAAGAAGAAATAACAATAAAAGAAGAAATATCGGCATCTCCCGTTTTAGTTGAAGAAGAAACAGAACAAAACGAAGTCATAGAAGAAGAGATAAATCCTTTTTTAGTGGAAGTTTTAGTAACTAATAAAGGAGAATACAGAGCATATATAGAAGTGCGAAGCGAAAGAATAGCAAAATTAGAAGTAGAATACGGAGAGGACGGAAATCTGGATAAAATAAAGCTTATTTCTAAAGATTTAATGTTTTCTTTAGGTGATTATCTTGATAATCTTGAAATTGATAAAGTTTATACCATAAGAGCAAAAGCAACAGACAAGAATGGAATTATTTCCTATTCAAAAGAAAAAACTTTTTCTCTTACAAGTGAAAATGATCCGGCGGTTATAACTTACGGACCGGTGGTGATTATTAGAAATCTTCCCGATGTTTTTGTAGAGGTAATATGGGAAACAAATTTGGAATGCGAAGATGCCGTTTATTATGGAAAAACTCCTTTTTATGGAAAAATAGCAACAGGAAAAAAAGAAGCTAACCATAGAATAATTCTAACAGGATTAGAACCCGGCGTTTGGTATTATAAAACGAGTTGTTTTGTAGGAGGAAGAGTAACAGAAAGCGATAATGCGTCATTTATCGTTCCAGAAACTTCTTCTTTAAAAAATACAGAAAATAATTTTTCAGCTTCCGCATTTTACACAATTTTTGAAGTTTTTAGTTTTATTTTTAATATTTTAAAATAAATAAAAAAATCAACATTTAATGACAGAAAATATAACTTTAGCATTTTCTTTGTTTACAATAATCGGGCAAATTTTATTGGCCGTTTTAGTTTTATATTTTTTAATCAAAAAAAATCAACCGGAAATTTTTAAAAGAAACGCTTTGTGGTTTTCTTTTTTTATTTCATTAACCGCAATGCTTGGAAGTTTGTTTTATTCGGAAATTGCAGGATATGAACCATGCGTTTTGTGCTGGTATCAGAGAATTTTAATGTATCCGCAAACATTTATTATTTTTTTAGCCTTAATTAAAAAAGAAGGTAAAAAAATTGCGGATTATGTTATAACACTTTCCGCTATCGGATCAGTAATCGCGGCTTTTAATTACTATTTACAGGCGAAAGGGGCGGGAAGTTTTGCTTGTTCAACTGTCGGTTACTCTATAGATTGTTCAGAAACCTTCTTTATGACTTTTGGATATATAACCATACCGCTAATGGCTTTAACGGCATTTTTATTGATTATTGTTTCAATGTTTTCTTTAAAGATTAAAGAAAAATAGATTCAAAGTATTTTAATTTTAGACTTTATTTAAGATAAATTAATAATGTGATTTGACTTGGGTAACCAAACAAGTATAATTACAAAACTTATTAATTTTATTTAAATTAAAATTGACATGAAAAAAATAAAAATTTATTCAACTCCATCTTGTCCTTATTGTAATTTAGCTAAAGAATATTTTAAAGATAATAAAAAAGAATTTGAAGAAATTAACGTAATGGAAGATCAGAAGGCAGCTGAAGAAATGATAGAAAAGACGGGACAAATGGGAGTGCCTGTTATCATAATAAGCGATGAAGACGGGGGTAATGAAGAAATAATTATCGGATTTGATAGAGGAAGAATAGCGGAAATTCTAAAATAAAATATAAAAAATAGAAGATAAATAAAAACGACCCATTTCTGCGGTCGTTTTTATTTTTTTAAATTTATTTGACTTATTGATAAATTTAACGTATAATTCAAGAAGAATTTTAAGCACCTATTATTTTATAATGTGGAGAAAAGTTATGGAAACAATGGAGAAAAAACTTACGAAGGTTTTAATAGGAATTGGAAGGGAAAATCGAGAATTTCACTTTCACAAAGATTATGATTGTGAGATTCTAAGAAAGGAGGCTGGAGGAAATTTATTTGAAACGAAAATCGATTTGCAGGAAAATGATCCTTTTTTCTGCAAAAAATGCTTTTCAGAGCTTTTCAACAAGTAGTCTTTCTTTATTTGATTCAAAAGCCGTTTTTAAAAACGGCTTTTTTTTAAGTTAAGATTTAATAAATTCCACAAGAGCAACCTCAAAAGGAATGAAAGAAAAAGGACTATAGCGCATTTCACGATGGGCGGAAATAAGCATCTTAAGGAGCCGGATATGATTTTCTATGGAAGAGATTTCAGCGAGACGCTTTAATTTTTCCAATTCATTTTCGGAAAAAATATTTTTAAAAGCGGATTCCATTTTAGAGTTAGCTTTTAACGAAAGAACTTTTCCAAGATAGCTTATTAAATCTTTATTAAACTGGATAATGTCACAATTTTCATTTTTCAGAGTTTCCGTAAATTCAAGCGCCTGTTCAATATTTTTTTCAAAAAGAGCGCGCGCAAGAAAATTCATTTTTTCCAAACTGACTTTACCAATAACATTTTCAGCTTTTTTAAGAGTAATAATTTCGTTTTTATCCGAAAAAGAAACAATCTGATCGAGCATAGTTTCCGCATCGCGCATACTGCCTTCGGAGGCTCCGGCTAAAAGTTCAAAAACAGTTTCTTCCAGAGAAATATTTTCAGAAGAAGCGACGGTTTTTAATTTTTTAATAATCAGATTTTTAGGCAATTTGGAAAAAAGAAATTTTTGGGTACGAGAACGAATAGTGGCGGGAACTTTTTCAATTTCAGTTGTAGCTAAGATAAATAAAGCGTGAATAGGAGGTTCCTCGATAGTTTTTAAAAGAGCATTCCAAGCAGAAGGAGTAAGCATGTGAACTTCGTCGATAATAAAGGTTTTATAACGAAAAGAAGAGGGAGCGAGACGGACATTTTCTTGAAGATTTCTGATTTCGTCAATACCTCTATTACTGGCGGCGTCAATTTCGGACAGATCAATAGCATTACCTGAGTCTATAGAAAGACAAGTTTGACAAGAATTGCAAGGTTCACCGATTTTTCGAAAGATTTCATCTTTTAGTCTTTTTTCACAATTGGCAATTTTAGCCAAAATACGAGCAGCGGAAGTTTTACCACTGCCTCTTTCGCCGTAAAAAAGATAAGCGTGGCTTAAACGATTTAAAATAGCGGCATTTCTTATAATCTCCACATTTATATCCTGACCAATGAGGTCGGATAGTTTTTTGGGACGATATTTACGATAGAAAGCCATAAAAAATAAAAAATCTTTAATTAGAAAAAATCAGAGAAAAATGTTTTCTTTTTATGATATTGTAGCTTAAAAAATCATTTCTTCAAATAAATAAACTTTATTTGAAGAAAGAGAATAAGGATAGTATAATTATGCTAAAAAATAAAAGAAAATGACCAGCAGATTTTTAGTTTTAGGATTTTTAACGCTCTCGATTGGAGCTTTTTTTATTTTTGGAGGAAAAACAATTGATATCAATCAGAAAGAATTAGAAAACTCAGCTGTGGAAAGCGAGATAAAAAAAGAAGAAAGATCAGATGGCGACATCGAAAATCAAAAATCTTTAACCAGTGTTCCTGAAAATATTAAAGCTTTATACGCGACAAGTTATGTTGCCGGAACTCCATCCATAATGAATAAGATAATAAAAACAGCGGAAGAAACGGAAATAAACGCAATCGTGATAGATTTAAAAGATTATTCCGGATATCTTGGATATAATACTGATTTAGAAAAACCAAAAGAATATTTAGCGGTAGAATTAAGAATAAAATATTTAAACAAGCTTATAAAAGAACTGCATGATAAAAATATATATTTAATAGCTAGGGTTTCTGTATTTCAAGATCCAAGACTGGCAAAAGCTCGTCCAGATCTAGCAGTTAAAACAAAAGATGGAAAGATTTGGGAAGATAAAAAAGGGCTTACTTGGGTTGATCCAAACTCCAAAGAGGTTTGGGATTATAACGTAGCAATAGCGGAAGAAGCTTTTAATCGCGGTTTTGATGAAGTAAATTTTGATTATATAAGATTTCCTTCAGACGGGAATGGTGTTAGCGGACTTACTTATCCTTTTTGGAATAAAAATGAAGAAGAAAAAAGGGTAGTTATAAAAAATTTTTTCAAATTTTTAAAAGAAAAATTTCCAGAACGTCCAATCTCGGGAGATGTTTTTGGACAAACAACAGTGGATAAAGAAGATTTAGGAATTGGGCAAGTTTTGGAAGATGCTTATAATTATTTTGATTACGTAGCCCCTATGATTTATCCGTCTCATTTTGAAAACGGATTTATAGGATATAAAAATCCGGCAGAATATCCGGAAGAAGTGATCGAATATTCATTAAAAGAAGCGGTAAAAAGAATTGAAGAATATGAGCTCTTAAAACAAAGAGAGGTTAGAAATTCAACTACAACTCCAGAATTTCTTTTAGATGAAGAAAAAAAAGCGGTACGAAAGAAAATCAGACCATGGCTTCAGGATTTTGATTTAGGCGCTATTTACACGCCTGAAATGATAAGAAAAGAAATAAAAGGAGTGAAGGAAGCGGGACTTAGCGATTCTTGGATGATTTGGAATCCTAAAAATATTTATCGAGAAGATATTTTTATTAAAGAGTAGATTTTTAAAAAAAGAAAAAATAAGGCTTTTATTTCTTAAAAAAATTGTTATAATCTAGACTATGTTAAAAAAAATATTTGTTTTTGTAATAACTTTTGCGTTTCTTGGAGGAGGAATTTGGTTTATTAATAATAATTCAGACATTATATTTAAAAATACAAAAATGAAAGAAAGAATAGTTAAAAATTTAAGCTTTAATAAAGAGCCGGAAATGAAAATAGATGCGGCAAAAAAATATAAAGCAGAAATAGAAACTTCAGAAGGCATTATGAAATTTGAACTTTTTGCGAGTGAAACGCCAAAAACTGTAAATAATTTTGTGTTTTTAGCAAAAGAAGGATTTTATGAAAATACTTTTTTTCACAGAATAATCAAAGGATTTATGATTCAAGGCGGAGATCCGAAAGGGGATGGCACAGGAGGACCGGGATATTCATTTTCTGACGAACCTGTGACTCGAGATTATGAAAAAGGAGTAATTGCCATGGCAAATGCCGGAGCTAATACGAATGGAAGTCAGTTTTTTATTATGCAAGATAAAATAGGTTTGGAAAAAAACTACACCATATTCGGAAAATTAATAGAAGGAGAAGAAATTCTTGATAAAATTGCAGAAACTCCAGTTATCGATAACGGATGGGGAGAAGTTTCCAAACCGACAATGAAAGTTTATATAGAAAAAATAAACATAGAAGAGGAATAAAAAAAGAAAAAGCCGATTTTATTAAATCGGCCGATTAGAGCGGTAAAAAGAAGGATATTTTTTAGAAATAACAGAAAAAAGGGCTTCAGAAATGTTTTTAACAGTTTCTTCTCCTATTTCCGTGTTTAAACCAGCAAAAGAGAGTTGATTCTTAGAGAGGGGGCAAATAACGAGGGAACAGTCAGTCGGAGTTCCGACACAAATATTTTTCTCTCCATAAAGAGCAAAACTCCATTGACTAACAATAGAAGCAATGGAAATTTTTACCAAACCGAAAGCTTCAATCAAAGCTGTTTCGGAAAGAGCTTTTGGAATAAGACTAATAGTATTTATGGTGCCGGGAAAGCAGAAAAGTTTTTCCTCTACTTTATTTTCTTTTTTCTTAAGCAAAGGAACAGCATTACCTAATCCAGCTGTAACGAAACAATATCCGGATTCAGACCAGACGCCGTATTTTTGCGGAACAGCAGTCAGAAGAACAGCTGTCGATTGCTGACAACAATCATGTTTAATAGCAAGATTTTTGCAGAAATCTATCATTTCTTCTGGAAATTCAAGAAATTGATCAGAGAGGGTGCAATTAATTATGTTTTTTATCAAACGAAGACCACCTCCAAAAACAGCGGAAGAAAGGCAAAGCATGGGGTTTTTCAAGCGAATAATAGTCAGATAATCGGATTGTTCAACCTGAAACATTTTTTTCTCCTTTTTATTTTTTAGTTTTCAAAGAGCGTGACACTGGCCACGCTCTTTTTATTTCTTCTAGAGAGTGGCTTGACGCGAGCCAATGTGATTAGATAAGAGAGACCGGACTTTACCGTTGCGCGACAGTAGAGGAATTTAACCTCTTTCATCTCGTTATCAAATTTACAAATTTATATTATGATAAATCTGAAATAATAGCAATAATTACTAAATAAAATGAACGAATACATTTTTATTCTTGCAGTTTCTTTTTTCTTGGATTTAATACTAAAAGATCCAAAGTGGCTTTATCACCCCGTTCAAGCTATAGGTTTTTTAGCGGAAAAAATAGAAAAATTTTTCCGTTTTTTATTTCCAAAAAATTTGAGATTGGCAGGCATTTTATTTTTGTTTTTTTTAGAAATTATTTCTGTAGGGACTGTTTGTCTTATTATTTTAAAAATAAACGATTTAGGAAATTTATTTTCGCTTATTTTTAAAATATATGTGGTTTATTCTTTTATTTCTTTAGGATCTCTTCTTAGGGAAGAAAAAAAAATAAGAATATTTTTAAAGAAAGGAGAGATAGAAAAAGCAAGGAAAACGGCGCAAGGGATGGTGAGCCGAGATTTATCCAAAGAAGGAGAACAAGGAATAATAAGAGCAACAATAGAATCGACAGCGGAGAATATTTCTGACGGAATAATAGCGCCTATTTTTTATTATGTTTTAGGCGGACCGGTTTTAATGACAGCTTATAAGACAGCAAACACTCTTGATTCAATGGTTGGATATAAAAATGAACGCTATATGGAATTTGGATGGGCTGCAGCAAAATTTGATGATTTAATCAATTTGATTCCTGCAAGAATAACCGGATTTTTAGTGGTTTTATCAGCTTTTTTGTTTAGAGATAATTATAAAGAATCATTAAAAGCTTGGATACGAGACGGACAAAAAGGGCCTTCTCCAAACGGAGGAATAGCCATAACGGCATTTGCCGGAGCAAGAGAAATTTCTCTTGGCGGTCCTTGTCTTGTAAACGGAAAAATTATAGACATTCCATTTGTCGGAGGAAAGAAAAAAGTCTATGGAAAAGAAGAGCTTTTAGCAGTGGAACATTATGTTCTTTCTTCTTCTTTTTTGGGTTTATTACTGGCAATAGGATGGCTGTATTTTAAAGTTTGAATTATAATATTCTAATGTTAGAAAGACCGAAAAATGACGGTAAATATATGTGGACAAACCACATAACTTTGAAAATGGCATATTATCGGATTTCTCCGAGTTTAGTAAAAAGAATTGTCAGATTTCCAGAAAGGATCGAAGAAGGAATAGCAGAAAATACAGTAGCGGCAATGAAACAGTCAGATTCAAAGAAAAAAGAAGAGATTTGGACAATGTATCAACTTTCGAAAGAAGAAACAAATAGATCAAAACCAAGAATAAAATTAATAACGACTTGGAGATATCCGGGAAAAAGTCCGAAAAGAAATCCGATTCCCAAAGAAATAATAAATGAAGTAAAAAATATACTTTAAAAAATACAATGTATGAAATAAAAACAAATAATTTTTCCGGAGCAATGGAAAAACTTCTCGAACTTATTGAGGAAAAAAAAATGGACATAACGACTATCAATTTATCAGAAGTGACGGGGGATTTTTTAAAACATCTTTCCAAATTAAAGGAATTAGAAGGAGGAGGAGAAAATATTGAACGGCTGATAGCTGATTTTATTGTAGTAGCGGCCAGATTAATTTTAATAAAATCAAAAACACTTCTTCCAGAATTAAAATTTTCCGAAGAAGAAGAAGTAGAAGTGAAAGATTTTGAACTACGATTGAAGATCTATAAAGAAATGAGAGAAGCTTCCAAACTTTTTTTAGGATTATGGCAAAGCAAAGAAAGAGGATTCGCGCGTGAATTTTTTTCCGATCGACCGGCGATTTTCCATCCTTCAAAACAACTAAAAAAAGAAGAATTGTTTTTTATTCTAAAAAAAGTAGTAGAAGGCATAAAAAGCGAGATAAAAGAAGAAAAACAGGAAAGAAAAAGAATAGTGACCGTAGAGGAAAAAATGTCGGAAATGCTTTTAAAAGTGAAAGAGGGGTTAGTTTCTTTTTTAAAACTTTCGAAAGGAAGGGGGAAAAGCGAAGTAGTAGCTTTATTTCTGGCAATACTACATTTAATCAGAGATCATTTAATCACAATAGAACAGGAGGATAATTTTTCTGATGTTATAATAAAAAAGAGTTAATAATATGGAAAATAAAAATTTAGAAGCAATTATAGAAGGTATTTTATTCGCTCACGGAGAAGCGGTGAGTTTGGAAAAAATAGCCAAAACTGCAAAAAAAAACGAATCGGAAATAAAAAATTCTTTGAAAAATTTAGAGGAAAAATATAAAGATAAGAATAGCGGGATTTCTCTTCTTTATCAAAAAGATAAAATAAAACTTATAAGCGCGCCGGAAGTGGGGAGTTATATCGAAAAAATGATAAAAGAAGATTTTGACGAAAATTTAACACCGGCTACTTTAGAAACTTTAACCATAGCGGTTTATCTTGCTCCTATTTCAAGAGCGGAAATAGATTTTATCAGAGGCGTGAATTCCGGTTTTATGTTAAGAGCGCTTTTAATGAGAGGATTATTAGAAAGGAGACCGGATCCAAAACGTCCTTATATTTATTTATATGAACCGACTTTTAATTTGCTTCAATATTTAGGCATTAAGAAAGTGGAGGATTTGCCCGAATATGAAAAATACCATAATATTTTAAAATCACACGAAGAAAACGTAGAAAAGAAAGACGTTTTATAATTCAAAATCTGAAAGAAAAATGAAGGATAATTATTTAAGCATTGTTTTTGTGATAATAATGATAGGAGTAACATTTTTTAATCAAAAATATAATAAAGAAGAAACAATCAGAGCGATAAAAAATGATTCTAAAACAGAAAAACAAGCAAGTGTTGTTTCTTTAGCCGATTTAAAGCCAGTAAGTTTTTCAGAATTAATCTTAAAAACAGAAGAATTAGAAAAAAAGATTGAAGAGGAGGTTATAAAAAAGGCAAAAGAAGTAAGTTTTTTAGAAAAAAAAGGAGACAGCGAAGATAATGAAGAAAAAGAAAAACCAAAAATTCCAGATTTTGAGATAGCAGCCAAAGTGGCGGCAGTTTATGATCTTACAACCGAAAAAGAAATTTATTCTAAAAATCCGGAAATGATTTGGCCGATGGCTTCAATTACAAAAATAATGACGGCAGTGGTGGCGGTAGAAGAAATGGGTTTTGAAGCGCCAATTAAAATATCCGAAGAGGTTCTAAAAACAGAAGAAATAGCCGGAGATTTTAATGCGGAAGAAGAGTTTGTTTTACGAGATATGATAATGTCTTTATTTTTGGTTTCTTCTAACGACGGAGCGGAAGCTATTGCGGAAAATTATAAACGAGAGAGATTTATAGAAAAATTAAATCAAAAAGCAACAGAAATAGGCATGGAAAAAACTTTTTATAGAGAGCCAGCGGGACTATCTTCTGAAAACGTGACGACTGTCCAAGATTTAGAAAAATTAATGACTTATGTTTATAAAGAAAAACCGGAACTTTTATTTTTCAGTCGCCAAAAAGAAACCGAGATAACAGATTTAAAGTTTGGAAATAAAAAAAAATATAAAAGCATAAATGAGTTTGCCGGAGAATTAAATTTTATAGGTGGAAAAACCGGTTATACAGACATTGCCAGAGGAAATCTTGTTTCTGTTTTTTCAAAAAACGGCCATGCAATTTTAATTATAATTTTGGGCACAGAAGACCGATTTTCAGAAACAAGAAAACTCCTTGAGTGGGTAGAGATTTAGGTTTATTATAAAGAGCAACAATAATGACTTCAGAATTAATATCTTTCAGTTCGTTTATTCAAGCAATAAGAGTTTTAAGTTCAGCATCGATATCATTTTTGATAGCTCTTCTTTTGACGCCGATTGTAATGAAAGGACTTGAAAAATTTTCAATCAGAAAACAAATAAGAACATCGGAAGAAGCGCCGATATTTTCCAGCCTGCATAAGAAAAAAGAAGGGACGCCTACAATGGGAGGGGTTATTATTTGGGGGACTGTTCTTCTTGTCGCTTTATTTTTCAGAATGATGGACGTATTTTTTGACGGAATTTGGACGCAGTTTAATTTTATAGATCGAGCAGAAACATATTTGCCGATAGCGGCAATGCTGATTGCGGCTTTGGTTGGATTAACTGACGATATTTTTGGAATTTTAAAAATTGGAGGAACAAAAAGCGGGGGATTAAAAGTAAGGAGTAAATTAATACTCTATACAGCTATCGCGCTTCTCGGCGCCTGGTGGTTTTATTATCGTTTGGGTTGGGATGTGCTTTTTGTCCCATTTTTGGGATATATCAATATAGGCATATGGTATTTACCTCTTTTTATTTTTGTAATCGTGGCTTCGGCTTTTTCCGCCAACGAAACAGACGGACTAGACGGACTGCTTGGCGGAATTTCCCTTTTTACTTTCTGCGCTTTATGCGCGGTAGCTTTTGCGCTTGGAAGATACGATTTAGCAGCATTTTCAGGAGTAACTATTGGAGCATTACTTGCTTTTCTTTGGTTTAATATATATCCAGCCAAATTTTTTATGGGAGATACCGGATCCATGGCTTTAGGAATTACTATAGGCGTAATAGCGATGCTTACAAATACTGCTCTATTATTGCCTTTTTTTGCTTTTATTTTTGTAGTGGAATCTCTTTCAGTAATAATACAAATACTGAGTAAAAAAATATTTAAAAAGAAGATATTTTTTTCCACGCCTATTCACCATCATTTCGAAGCCAAAGGTTGGCATGAAACAACAGTAACGATGCGTTTTTGGATTGTGGCAGCTATTTTAAACGTAGTTGGAGTAGTAATCTTTTTTCTAAGCAGAATATTTTAATAAATGAAAAAAATAAAAATAATAAAAGCGAACGGAGATCAGGATTATTTTTCAGAAGAAAAATTTTTAAATTCCATTATTAAATCCGGAATTTCTCAGGAAATAGCTAAAGGTATTTTAAAAGAAATAGAAGGGGAATTAAAAGAGGGAACAACAACAGGAGAAATTTATAAAAAAGCTTTTAGCCGATTAAAAAAAGAACATCGACCAGCGGCGGCCCGTTACAGCCTAAAGCAAGCTTTAATGGAACTCGGGCCGACCGGTTATCCTTTTGAGCAAATAGTCGGAAGAATTTTAGAAAGAGAAGGTTATAAAGTAAGTTTTCCGGAAAGCGTTCAAGGTAGATGCATCAGACACGAAGTGGATGTAGTAGCGGAAAAAGGAAAAGAAAAAATAATGGCAGAGGTCAAATTTCACAATCAAGCAGGATTTAGAACAGACGCTAAAACAGCAATGTATGTACGGGGGAGGTTCGAAGATTTATCTTTTGTAAAAGAGAACGGATTTAACCGAGGTTGGCTTGTTACTAATACCAAATTTTCAAAAGATGCCATTGATTACGCCAATTGTGTTGGAATTACAGCTATAGGCTGGGATCATCCGAGAGAACGAGGAATAGAAGAAATGTTAATAGAATCAAAACTTTTACCGATAACAGTTTTAACGACATTAAACAGAGAAGAAAAAAGAAAATTATTAGAAGCAGAAATCGTAGTTTGTTCCGATTTAAAAATAAAAGAAAGGGAAGTGAAAATGATAATTGGAGAAAAAAAATTTATTTCCGCTTTAAAAGAAACAGAGGAAATAGAAAATAAGAATAATTCCGCAGCTTAACAGCTATAGTTTTATTTAGTTCTTAAGAAGTAAAAAACTCCCTAAAAAGGGAGTTAAAAGATAAAAAAAATCAATTGACGCAAAATTCGGGATGAAAAATAATTTCGGAAGAAAAAATAATTTTTTGCTCGTAGAGCAAAAAAAGAAGTTCAGTTTGACGCGTTTTTTTAGTTTCTTCAACTAAGTCTTGAAAAAGACAAAGAAGAGGGAGATAAATTATCTTCCAAAGTTCAATAAATGCCATTAATATTTTTGGCGAGGAAAATTCTTCTTTACCGTTATCGATAAAAAAAATAGTCAATTCCCGAAGAATTTGCTGAAGATTTTTTTCTTTTTTTTCAAAATCTTGACGAAGGTGAATTAAAAAATCTTCCGAGTTATCTATTTTAAAAAAATTATTTCTACCAAGAAGATCGCCTTTCGCTTGAAAAATAATTTTTAACTCAGCTTTTCTTTGCGGAGTCAGATCATTAAATAGAATAAGATTCTCAACAGCTTTACTGGCGGACGGATAAAAAGACAAGCGTTTCTCAGGAAAAATAATCAGATACCAAGAAAGAAAAGAAAGGAAAGATTTATCCTTTTCCGTAATCTCTTTAGTAAATTCAAGATTTGGTTTTTTTCCTTTTTCCAAAAGATTAGAGAGAGCCTTTAAAAAATGAAAATGGGAAATAATTTTCAAAAGGGCAAAAAAAAGAAGTTCGTTGCTCTCTTGGACAAATTCAACGAGATATTCCATTTTTTCGGGAGGAACTTCAAAGATTGTTTTTTTCATCGATTTTCTCCTTTTAAAACAAATTTTAAAAGTGCTAAAAACTTTAATCTTTATACAATAAAATAAGTATTTAGGTCAAGTAAAAAAAGAAGTTTCAAACAGCTTCTTTTTTGGAGTAAAATAAAGTCGTGGAAAACGTTTATTCAAAAAAATTCAACGGGGAAATGATAAAGCTCAACCCCGAACAGAAAGAAGCAGTAGAGACGATTGAGGGCCCAGTAATGGTGGTCGCAGGACCGGGAACCGGAAAAACTCAAATCCTCACCCTGAGAATCGCCAATATTTTAAAAAAAACCGATACAACACCGGAAGCAATTTTAGCTTTGACTTTTACTGATTCAGCAACCACTAATATGAAAAAGAGGCTTGTTTCTATTATTGGCAGCCGCGGATATTATGCAACGATTTCAACATTTCATGGATTTTGCAACAAGATAATTCAAGAATATCCGGAATTTTTTCCGGAGATTATAGGCGGAAAAAGCATAGATGAAATTGGTCGAACAGAACTAATTCAGGGAATAATTAAAAAAAATAAATTCAAAGAAATAAAACCATTCGGCAATCCTTATTATTACACTCAAAAAATAATCTCTATAATAAAAAAACTGAAGAACGAAGGGATAGCCGCAGTGGATTTAAAAAAAATAACTGAGAAAGAAGAAAGAGCTCTTAAAAAAGAAAAATTACCCGCAGGAAAAAAAATAAAGGAAGAAAGGCGGATAAGAAAAAATAAGGAGCTTAGCTTTGTTTATAAAGAATATCAAAAAGAACTAAGAAAAAAAGGGTATTACGATTTTGAAGATATGGTGCTTTTGACTCTAAAAGCTTTAAAGAAAAACAGAGATTTTCTTTTGGAACTTCAAGAAACTTATCAATATATATTAGTGGATGAACATCAGGATACAAACGGAGCGCAAAATAAAGTAATAGAACTTCTTGGAAATTTTCATGAAAATCCTAATATTTTTGTAGTAGGAGATGAAAAGCAAGCTATTTTTCGGTTTCAAGGAGCATCACTGGAAAATTTTCTTTTTTTTAAAGAAAAATATAAAAA
>JAQVXM010000032.1 GCA_028709185.1 Minisyncoccota bacterium
TTTTTATCAATTTCCTTTTTTAATTTTTCACTCAACTGATTATATTTTATAAGAGCCATCGGATTCACTCCCACTACGCCGGCAATTATAAATTCTTCTCTCGCAAGTCCTACTCCGCTATTTGGTAAAAATGATTTTTCAAAAGCCGATTCCGGTGTTGCAATATTCATCATTATTTTCACATTTACTTTCGGTGCCTTTTTCACGTCTATCTCGTTTATTTTAAATCTTAATTCTCCCTCGAAAACAATACCTTCGCTTCCGGTTGTATCTACCGTCAACATATCTCCAGTTTTTATTTTTTTAGTCGCTATCCCGCTTCCGACTATGCAAGGAATCCCAAGCTCTCGCGAAACAATCGCCGCATGCGATGTTCTTCCTCCTTTATCAGTCACAATTCCTGCCGCTATTTTCATTATCGGCTCCCAATCCGGATCAGTCATATCAGTCACCAAAACTTCCCCGGTTTTAAAATTTCTAATATCTTTTACATCCATTATTACTCTTGCTTGTCCAGTCGCAATCTTATTTCCCACCGATGCCCCTCTTGCTATTTCTTTTCCATTTTGCAACCTCTCATAAGAACGCAATTTTGTCATATCTCTCATTGAATGAACCGTTTCCGGTCTCGCCTGCACTATAAAAAGCTCTCCGGTTTTCCCGTCTTTTGCCCATTCGATATCCATCGGCTGCCACCTATCTTTTAAAACCGAATAATGTTCTTCGATTAAAGAAGACCATTCTGCTAATTTTAGAACTTCTTTATCGCTTAAAACAAAAGTTTCCCTCTCTTTTTCGCTTGTCTTTACAATCTTTGTTCCCTTTCCGTTTTCCTGATAAATCATTTTTCTGTTTTTTTCTCCCAACTTTCTCTCTATTATAGGAATTATTTTTCTTTCTCCCATTAAAGGTTTAAAAACTAACCATTCATCAGGTGTTACTTCTCCTTGAACTATCATCTCTCCTAAACCATAAACTCCGTTTAAAAGAATCACATTATCAAATCCTGATTCTGTATCCAAGGTAAAGATAACACCTGAACTTGCTTTATCTGAACGCACCATTTTTTGAATTCCAACTGATAAAGCTATTTTAAAATGATCAAAACCTTTATCTACTCGATACGAAGTAGCTCGAGCCGTAAATAAAGACGCCATCGCTTTCTGCGTGTGTTTTATTACTTCTTCTATTCCCCTTACGTTTAAAAATGTTTCATGTTCTCCGGCAAAACTTGCATCCGGAAGATCCTCCGCTGTAGCGCTTGACCTCACCGCTACATCTACATTCTTACCGTATTCCTTTTCCATCGTTCTATAACCTAAAGCAATTTCCTCCTTTAAATCACTCGGCATTTTTGCCTGAATGATAAGTTTTCTTACTTCCGCTGTCTTCTCTCCAAGTTTTTTTAAATCTCTTGTATTTAAATAACGCAAAATTTCCCTGATTTTTTTATCTAATCCGGTTTCTTTTAAAAAATTTCTATAAGCGGTAGCTGTAACTATAAAACCATCTGGCAATTTTACTCCTTTCGGTTTTAAATATTTAATCATTTCTCCGAGAGATGCGTTCTTTCCACCAACTTCCCCGACATCATTTATCCCCACTTCTTTAAATTTTTTTGTAAGTTCCTTCATTTTAAAAATTACTCTTATCTCCGCTCCAATAATCCTTAAGCGACTTTTTTCCCTTTTCTTCGGCATCTTTCTTTGCCTCTTCCGCTCTCTCTTCAGCCAAACTCAATAATCTCTTGACATTATTTTTCGCTTTATTTTTTTCCTCAATTTCTTTTACTTTTTCCGTAAGTTTTTTTCTCTTTTCTTCTAGCTCTGAAGAAAGATTAAAACTTTCAACCGCTTCTCCGCTCTTTTCTTTCCTCCAATCTTTTTCCTTTTTAAATCCTTTTCCTTCTTTTTTATTTTCTCTATCCCTGAAACTTGGTCTTTCAAATTTTATCGCCATGTAAAAATTATATCACAAATATTACCCCTCTTCTAAATTTTTTAATTTTAAAAGTTACAATTTTCTAAAAATATTTTCTCTTTTATATTCTTCCTATTATTAAAAAATCAGCTACGTTAAAACTTTCTTGATCGGCAAAAACCAAACCGCCAGTTTGTTCAAAAAACGGAAACTCATTATGTTCCTCTAAATATTTTCTATAATTTATTTTTTTTCTTTTTGCCTCTTCTATAATTTTCCAATCTCCGATAGCTCCCGCCGCTTCGCTATTATCTCTTCCATCGCTTGCCAAAGCCGCCAAAATAAAAGATTCGTCAAAATATTCTTTAAAATCAAAAAAACTAAGACCGCCAAGAACCGCTTCTTGATTTCTTCCGCCCTTCCCGCCTTTTCCTTTTATTGTTACCGTCGTTTCTCCTCCGGCAATTATTATTTCTCCCTTTTTTATTTCTTCTGCCATATTTTTAAAAACATCTTTTGCTTCTCCTTTTATGCTCGCTGAAAAAATTTTTGGTTTAAATTCCAATTCTTCTATTTTTCTTGCCATTTTTACTAAAGCGTCACGATTGGAGGCAAAAATTATATTTTCTGTTTTTTCAAAAATCATTTTGTCTTTTGGCGTCTCTTTTAATTTAAATCCTTCCGGATTTATACCGTATTTTATCAAAACATTTCTTGCGTCAGAAACATTTGTTTCATCAAAAACTGTCGGCCCGCTTGCTACCATTTTTATTCCCTCTTCCTCTTTTTCAAAACAAACATCGGAAACTATTAAACTGATTACTTTTGCCGGATAAGCTATTTTTGCTAAATTCCCTCCCTTCACTTCACTTAAATGTTTTCTTACTGTGTTAAGTTCGCCAATCGGCGCTCCGCCCCTCGTTAAAAGTTTCGTAATTTGTACCACTTCCTCCATTTCTTCTTCTGAACCGCAAAACAAAGATGAACCGCCCCCCGTTATTAGAAAAAAAATCAAATCGTCTCTTCCTAATCTGTCTGCCATTTTTATTATTCTTCTTGTCGCTTCCACATTCTTTAAAGAAGGCAAAGGATGAGTACCGACTAAAAAAGTTATTTCCTCTGGTAACGTATCCCATATAGAAATTTCAGGTTTTTTTATATCCAAAGCAATTCCACCTGTTAACCTGCTTCCTAAAATCTTAGAAAAAGACAAAGCGAAATTACTTGAACCTTTTCCAAAAGCAGCTAAAAAAATTCTCCTATATTTTTTTAAATCATATTTCTGACCTGAAATAAAAAGTTCGTCTTTTTTTATTGTTACTTCCTTTTCCGTAAATCTGCTTATATTTACCGCTTCATATCCGACATTGCTTATCTCTAAAACTTTTTCTCTCGCAAATGTTGTTGCTAAATTAAAAAAATTTTTTATCACTTTTCAATTATAACAAAAAACTGCTCTGATTTTAATCAGAACAGTTTTAAATTTAAAAAAATTATTCATATCGAAGTGCTTCGATTGGAGATTTTTTTGAAGCCTGTCTGGCCGGATATATGCCAAATAAAAGCCCTATTCCTGCCGATACTCCAATTCCTAAAATTGCCGCTGAAACAGGAAAAATAAAAGCAAAATCCAAACCATAAAAATTAGTTACAAAAAATGAAGCTAAAAACGAAAATGACGCTCCTAAAATTATTCCTATTATCCCCCCGATTACTGTTAGAAAAACAGCATCCAGCAAAAATTGAGTTAAAATATCTTTATTTGTTGCGCCGATAGCTTTTCGAAGACCTATTTCTCTTGTCCTTTCCGTTACCGCTACAAGCATTATATTCATAATACCCACACCTCCGACAACAAGCGAAATCGCTGCGATTGAAGTTAAAAGTATGGATAATATTGAAGTTATAGTACTAACCTTTTCCATAATATCTATCTGAGTCTCAATATAAAAATCATCCTTCTCCGTATCTAAAATTCCATGATTATTTCTAATAGTAATTTTTATATCATCGACTGTTCTATCCACTAATTCTTCTTCTGTAGCATTTATTATAATCCTATCGATATTTTTTTTACCGAAAATATAATCCTGCGCTGTTGTGTAAGGAATAAGAACTGCTCCGTCTAAATCAAACATGCCCACCTGTCCTTTTGCCGGTAAAAGTCCTATTATTTTAAAATTTCTGCCGTTTATTTTTATTTTTTCTCCTATAGGCTCTGCTCCTTTTCCAAACAATTCTTCCACTACTTTATCTCCAACAACCGCCACACTCGCCTTGGCGCGCACATCTTCTGCTGTAAAGAAAAAACCGCGATCGACTGTAAAATTTAAAACTTTCTCCACTATCCCATCTTCCTCTTTATCCCCCACCCCCATCACAGTTGCGCTATAAACCTCATTTAAATAAGATAAACTTCCTCCTCCAAAAGCAAGCGGCATTACATCTTCTGCAAAAGGAACATTGCCTTTTTTCTTCAATGCTTCCAAATCTTTTTCTTTTAAAGAATCCGCAAAAAGAGTAGTCATATCCGATATTCCTTCCGGCTCCCGCCCTGGCAAAACTATAATCATTTTCGAACCAAGTCCTTGAATTTGATTTAAAATCAGATTTTGCGCGCTTTGTCCGATAGACATCACCAGAATAATAGCCGTTACGCCTATCACCACTCCAAGAATTGTCAAAACAGACCTGCCTTTATGAGCCGCGAGTCCTCTCAAAGATGTTTTTATAGTATTTCCTAAAGTCATTTTATTTTAATATTCTTGCTCCTTTTCCTCTTGGCAAATTTTCTTCTTTTTCTATTTCCCCATCTCTTAAATGAATAATCCTGTCAGCATATTCCGCTGTTCCTCTTTCGTGCGTTATTAGAATAACCGTTTTTCCTCTTTCGCTTAAATTAAAAAGAGTGTCCATAATATTTTCTCCCGATTTTGAATCCAAATTTCCAGTCGGTTCATCCGCAAAAATAACAAGCGGATCATTTACAAGAGCTCTCGCAATCGCCACCCTCTGTTTTTCTCCCCCTGAAAGTTCTGATGGTTCATGATTTATTCGATGTAAAAGATTAACCTCTTCAAGCGCTTTCATGGCTATTTTTTCCGCTTCTGCATCGCTTTTTTTAGCATAAAGAAGAGGTAATTTCACATTTTCTAAAACTGAGGTTCTGGAAAGCAAATTAAACGCCTGAAAGACAAAACCCATTTTTTTATTTCTCGTCTGTGCTAATTCCTCATCGCTCAATTCATCCATCAGTTTTCCATCAAATCGATATTCTCCGGCAGTGTTTCGATCTAAAAAACCAAGCACATGAAGAAGGGTCGATTTTCCGCTCCCGGACGGCCCCATAATAGCTACAAATTCTCCTTTTTTTGCTGAAAAATTAACCTTATCCAAAGCGACAGTTTTTGTATCTCCGTCTTCATAAACCATCTCTAAATTTTTTGCTTCAATCAAAAACACGATTTTATTTATTTTCAAAAGTAATTACTTTTTCTCCCTCATCTACTCCCGAAATTATTTCTACCATTCCATCTGAACCACGCAATCCTATTTTTACTTCTACTTCTTCTGGATTTTCTTCTTCCCCTTCTGGATATATTCTTACAATGCTTTTTCCTTCTTCTTTAGTCACCGCTCTTTGCGGCAATCTTATTACCCCCTCCCTTTTCTCTGTCTCTATATCGATATTCGCTGTCATTCCCGGTCTTATTTTTTCGCTGTATTCATCAAAAGAAAGAATTATTTTATAAGTGGAAACTCCTTCAATCACCGTTTCGCCAGGATTAATTTTAACCACTCTCGCCCCAAAAATTTCATCCGGTCCGTAAGCGTCTAAAGTTATTCTGGCAACATTTCCCACTTTTATTTTTGCAATATCTACTTCCGGCACATTACTCTCAATCTCAAACTTGTTGCTGGAAATAACCGAAAAAGCCACAGTCCCTGCTCCTACAAATTCTCCCGCTTCTATATTTCTTTTCGTTACTACCGCGTTTATAGGAGAAATAATCATCGTCTTGCTGATTTGACTCTTGATATTGTCAACTTGCGCCTGCGCCTTTTCCACCTGCGCCTCCTGATAATTTATATCTTCAATAGTTGATCCGGCAATCTTTAAATCCAAATCTTTTTGTGCGCTGGAAATTGTCTTCTGTTGCGTTGTTATCATTTCAATCGCCGTCTGTGTATTTGTTCTTGCTGTTCCGATATTGGTTTTATATGAAGCGACAGTCGCATCACTCAAATTGACTTCCACATTCACTGTTTTTAAAACAGTGGAAAGAAAATCAGCCACTTTCAAAAGATGTGCTTTCACCGCATTTAAAGATTTATCCAAAGAATCATGATCGCTTATTTTCAAAGCAGAAATCTCTTTTTTTATTTCCGATAAACTTCCTTCCACTGCCAGCCTTCCCGCTTCAGAATCTGTTTTAAGTTGGGTGTCAGAAATTGTGAAAGTTAATTGCGGAGCCGTATTATCATTATCAAAAATTTGATCTATCTGTTTATACAAAGCATCCTCTACATCATTTTTGGCATCATTTAAAATATCAGCCACCGGAAGATACGCGTTATTCAAATCATTCTCTGCTATTTTTATCTCCTCCGCTCTTGTTCCCCCTTCAAGCTGGCTTAATTTTATTTCCTGCGCTCTTAAATTCGCTTCTGCTTCTAAAAGTTGTGTTTTTAGCTCCGTATCGCTTATTTTTGCTAATTCTTGACCGGCATAAACATAAGACCCCTCGCTCACGAAAACTCCCACCACAATTCCCGATTTATCAAAAGACAAATCCGCTTCACTTGCCGCCTTTACTTTTCCGGTCATAGAAACTTCCTGAACCACTTCGCCTCTATCTACCGCATAAAACTCATAAGGAGATTTTTTCTCGCTCCCACCGAAGAAATAATAAACAAAGATTAAAATAACCGCTAAAGCGGTAAAAGTTATAATCTTATGTTTTTTAATATAATGAAAAAACTTTTTAAAATTTGACATAAGTTAATATTATACAATAAATTTTCAAAATTATAACAATCTTTGTGGATTTTTAGCAACTACTTCTTCTACCGCTCCACGATATCTGCAATAATCGCATTCTTCCGCCGCCTCCGGAATTTTTTTCCCATCCAGACATTTTTTTATATTTTTTATTGTTTCCTCCACCCAAAAATCGTCTCCCTTATAAGGAATTATTTTTACATCAAACTCCAGCTTGCCATCAAAAGCTTCCCTG